>JAISJZ010000036.1 GCA_031261125.1 Planctomycetaceae bacterium
ATAAAAACTCTTTTTAACGCAACAAAATCAAAAAACAATTTTTCTTGGGGGAGAGGCGGTTTTCAGAACCTTCCTTATTCAAAAACTTCTCTTGACGTGTTCGGCAGAAATCGGCATACTGCGCCGGATGGTACCCATTCCGCAGGACTTATGCACCGGCATTTTGGAAAAACGCAGCGAAAAACGCAGGAATTCACCAACGGCAGATACTTCGATGCTGTTGACGCTGCCCGCTGGTTCGGGTTCATCATCCTGTCGCTCTTGGCTTTGTCTTGTTTCGCGGAGGAGTTGGGTAATCCGTTAGAGCGGGAATTTTTTGGAGAAAGGAAAATTCGGCAAGTGTCAACCAATTCCGTTTGGGACAATCCGCAGCCGACGGACAATGTTCCTGATTGGCGGCAGTCCGTTCAGCCGCAAACTCAACCGGTACTGCCGGAAACACAGTTCCCGTCTCATTATCCGTATCCGGTGCTGCCTCAAATGCCGCAGCAGCCGAATTATTATAATCCCGCTGCTTACGCCCAAGCAGAACCGCCTGGAATGTACGCAATGAACCCGTATCTTGCCTACGACTCGTACTCCGTCCAGCCGTGGATACAATCTTACGAGCCGGACGCTATGAATCCGGCTTTTCCGCCGGACCAGCAGCAAACGATGATGCAACTCCTTTTACAGCAGGAGTATCAGCGGCACTTGCAATCGTTGGCGCAAGAGGAAGGAGAGCCGGCGGCGGTGTTGCCGGATAAAATGAAAAAGGAAAAAGAATCGGGGAAAAAAGAAGAGCAGAATTACTTCGGTTATGAAAATTTGATGCCGTTAAAAGTATCATCGCCGCTGGGAAGTACGTTGCTGTCCTGTGCGAAAACGTTAAGTCCGTTTGCGACTCCGACCGGACCGCACAAAGGAGTCGGTCAACCGATGGAAACCCGCAGTTGGCTTGACCATCCCTACTATGTCGGCGGTTTCGTCGGCAGAATATCCGGTTCGGAACTCGTCAGCACCTTGATCGACCAAAACAGCGGCGGACACGGCGGATTGATTTTCGGCTATTACCTGAACGATTACTGGGGTGTTGAAAGCCGGCTGCATCTTTCGTCCATTGACATCAAGGAAACAGCGGCAGGAGCGGCAGCGTACCAGGAATGGTATGCCGCAATGTCCGAAGGGAACGACACGGCGGGCTATGTTCCAAAGTTGACGACCCGTTCCAATCAGATTTCCGTTCTCGATGCGTCGGTGCATTATTATCCGCTCGGCAATACGAAGTGGCGGCCGTTCTTCAAGTACGGCTTGGGGTTCGCGCGGGAATCGTTCACTAACACTTATGGACAGAAAATCCGAATCAACACGGTGGCGATGCCGTTTGGAGCGGGCTTGCGGTACTGGTGGAACGAAAATCTAGCGATTCAGGCGGATTTGGTCGACAATGTCATTTTTTCATCCAAAGGAACGAAAACGCAGGGCAACATTGCGTTTGCGGTCGGCTTGACGTACTCGTTCGGAACGAGTAAGAGCAAGCGTCCGACGGTTTATTGGCCTTACACGCCGAGCCGCGGGTCAAAATGGTGAATAAATCTCTTGTTTAGGCACGTTATTTGCGTCTATATCTCGTCGGATACCCGCAAAACGGAAAAAACCGTGAAATTGTCGGGGGGATTGTCAAAAAATGCAGCAGTGTTATAAATATAAGATACAATTCTGTGTTATATTGATACACTGTGAATTGCACAGGAAAATCGGGAAAGGAATGATGCAATGAACGTACTATTGGGCAGCGACCATCGGGGCGATGAGATTCGGCAGCGGGTTGCCGACTATCTGCGTACCCATTCGGGGTACCGGTTCGAGACCGTCAACGACGTGTTTCCTGAATTAGAGGACTACACGGAAGTTGCGGCAAAGGTTGCTCAAGCCGTCTGTTGCGGAACGTGGGAACGCGGCATCCTGGTATGCGGCACCGGTGTCGGAATGTGCGTTGTTGCGAACAAGTTTCCGGGGGTTCGGGCGGCACCGTGCCATAACGAGACCGCTGCCGAATTGAGCCGCCAGCACAACGATTCTAATATCTTGTGCTTGTCCGGCGACCTGCTTGGCGAACGTTCAACGTTGATGGTTGTCGAAAAGTGGCTTACCACGTCCTTTTCCGGCGGTCGGCACGCGGCACGTCTTGAAAAAATCAAGCATATCGAGTGCAACTATCATCCGACGGAGTACGGCAACGAACTTCGGA
Organism: Planctomycetaceae bacterium; assembly: GCA_031261125.1. Classification (GTDB taxonomy): domain Bacteria; phylum Planctomycetota; class Planctomycetia; order Pirellulales; family Thermoguttaceae; genus WRKP01. Next base: position 2,231 of record JAISJZ010000036.1, read on the forward strand.
ATTTATTGGCAATAGGATAAGGGCATTCTAAAAACTTTCAGCCCTGTTGCTTGTCAACGGGGAACTGCGGTATAATGGCGGTGTCCCAAGTTTTCCCGCCAATGAAATAATGAATCTGCCGCAGTTATCCCGTTATCTGCATTTACCGGAAGAACAAGTCCGCAAATTAGTTGACCGTGGTTCAATTCCGAGCCGCCGTGTTAACGGCAACTACCTCTTTTCCAAAGACGAAGTTCACCGCTGGCTCGAAGCCCGTATCGGCGTTTCTGACGATAAAGAACTGTACCGGATTGAACAAACACTGGACGCAACGGTTCCTGCCGGTGAAATTGAACAGCCGGTTTGGATTTCATCGCTGATACCGTCCGGGGCGATTGCGGTACCGCTGCAATCACGGACGAAGGACTCAGTAATCCGTTCGATGGTTCAACTTGCCGAAAATACGGGACTCCTTTGGGACAGTGCTGAAATGACCGAAGCGGTGAAACAGCGGGAAGAGTTGCACACGACAGCACTGGACAACGGCGTGGCGTTACTGCACAGCCGGCGGCCGTTGCCCGGTATTCTCGGCGATACGTTTATCACGATGGGCATCGTACCGTCCGGTCTTCATTTCGGCGGCGGATTCGATAGTATGACTGACGTTTTCTTTTTGATTTGTTCGTTAGATGACCGGGTTCATTTACGGATTTTAACCCGCTTAAGCAGGATTCTTACAGTGCCGAATTTTTTGGATACACTGCGGACGCTGGGCAACGAAAGCGAAATCCGCCACTGGATTTTGAGGACAGAATCCGATTTGGTGAAAGACGAACAATAGGAGTTACAATAAAAAACTACGGAAACCCGGAAGAGAATTCGCTTTTCCAAAACGGAACAGATGCACAAAATCGTCGTCGGTTTAATTATCAATGTCTGGTTTTTCGGATACCATTGGCTTATTCAATGAGTTTAGAACACGACCCTCTACTCCAATCATAGGAAGCACTCCTGGAATACATCATAAATACCTACAAAAAATTGACACTCCCGTCCAAAATCCCTATTATTCCCTCCTGTTGCATTTTTCTTTCCGTTATTGTACCATTATGAAATCCGGGGAATGTCCCATAATTTTCATTCATAGAGGTTATCTGTGATGAATACTTCAATAAATCCTGCGCCTACATATTCCAATGGAGTACAAGTTAACTATTGTCGGCATACTTGCCGCTTTCTTGGCATTACTTGCCAAGAACTTTATCGACACCTTGCGCCGCTCCGGTGCCAAACGGGAAGCGGAAGAAATCCTCAAACAGGCGAAAACCGAAGCCGAAAACAGAACCCGTGAGGCGGAACTGATTGCCAAAGAAAAGGCAATTCAACTCAAAGAAAAGAATGAGACCGAATTTCGAGAGACCCGGCAGGAACTCCACGACCTCGAACGCCGCCTCGAAAAACGGCAGGATATAATTGATAAACAAGCGGAAGACCAACGTAAGCAGGAGAAACTCATTGAAAACAACCAGCGGAAGTTGACCGAGCGCATTGCTGATAACGACCGCCTGAAGGCCGAACTAACGAAACTCCTTGAAAAGGAACGCACTACACTGCACGAATTTTCCGGTTTGAGCAAAGAAGAGGCAACAGCAAAACTTCTGCAACTGTTAGACAGGGAATTGCAGGAAGAAACCGGTGCGGCAATCGTCCGATACGAACGGCAGATGAAGGAACGCTGTGAAGGTATCACCCGTGATATGCTGCTGTTGGCGATGCAGCGGTATGCTGCCCCGCATACCGCAGAATCGACAACGAACACCGTTGACATTCCGAATGATGATATGAAAGGACGCATCATCGGACGGGAAGGACGCAATATCAGAGCGTTTGAAAAGGCGACAGGCATCGACATCATTATTGACGATACCCCCGGCGTGGTGATTGTGAGCGGGTTCGACCCGATTCGCAGGGAAGTCGCCCGGCAAGCGTTGGCCCGGCTGATAACCGACGGACGGATTCACCCGTCCCGGATTGAAGAAGTGGTGAACGAAACGAACAACGAGATTCAGAACATTATTACCAAAGCGGGACAGGATGCAGTGAACGAAGTTGACATCTACGGATTAAATCCGCGGCTGATTCAACTGTTAGGTCGGCTTCATTTTCGGACAAGTTATACGCAGAATGTTCTTCGGCACGCCGTTGAAGTGGCGTTTATTTCCGGTTTGATTGCCGCGGAACTCGGTTTGGACGAAAAACTTGCCCGCCGCTGCGGTCTGCTCCACGACATCGGCAAAGCCGTTGACCACGAAACGGAGGGCGGACATCCGAAAATCGGTGCCGATTTGTTGAAGCGGTACGGCGAACCGTTTGAAGTAATTCACGCCGCGCTGGGACATCACGAAGACGTAAAAATCGAAAATCCTTATACGATTATTGTGGCGGCGGCGGATGCGTGCAGTGCGTCCCGTCCCGGTGCGCGGCGGGAGTCAATGGAGAATTACGTCAAACGGATGGAAGAATTGGAAGCGATTGCAAACAGTTTTGAAACAGTGGAGCAATCGTTTGCGGTTCAGGCAGGTCGGGAACTTCGCGTGATGGTCAATGCCCAGCAGGCAACGGACGAAACGGCAGCAAAAATTTGCCGAGACGTTGCGAAGAAGTTGTCGGAAAGTGTTCAGTTCCCCGGAGAAATCAAGGTTACGGTGATTCGCGAAACCCGGTTCATAGAAACGGCAAAGTAAAAATGCTTGATACGGATTTTCTCATTCAGTCCGCCAATTCAATCCGTATCTTTTTGTCCCCTTTCTTGGAAATGACAATATGGACATCAGTTGTACTTTGAGCAGCGTATTTCGCCGGTAAAAACGAAGTTTCCTCTGTCATTCCTTCCGGATCGGTTTGCTCTGCCGCTCGTATTGTGCAACCTGTTCATCGGCTAACGTGTTCCGCGTTTTGTCCCGTCCAGATACACTGCCGTACCGTCGATAAACGACGATGCGTCCGATGATAAAAAAAGAACCGTCTGCGAAACGTCCTGCGGTGTTCCCCAGCGGTTTTGAAGGGAATCACAACTGCCGAGCCGTTTGAATTCATCCGAGGTCCTCGCACCCCAGCGGGTTGCAATCCAGCCCAGATGCAGTGTGCGGATGCGGACTTCCGGCGGCAGCCCTTCCGCCAGCGACCGGCTGAAGCCCGCAACCGCTCCCTTAGCGGCACCGTACAGTTGCGCCGTTTCGGTATTCCAGCCGTAACGCACCCCGTTCCACGAAAAGAAAAAAATTGTTCCGCCGCCGGTATCTTTCATCCGCTTGCCGACGATTTTAGACAGTTGTATCGGTACAAAAACGTCCGTCTGAAACAGAAGTTGTATCTTTTTGCCAAACGGCATCGCGGCAATATCCGGTGTCATCAAGTCGAGACCGGCAGCATTGACGAAGATGTCGATTTGAGCAGCCGCTTTGTCAATTTGTTTCAAAAGTTGAACTGCGGCGTTCGTTTCAGAAAAATCGCATTGAAACATTTTGCCGTTTGCACCATTCCGGTGAATTTCGTTTAACAATGTTTCGGCGGTCTCGGTATTTTTATGGGTATGCAGCAGAACATCGGCACCTGCCAGCGAAAAGTCCCGAACGATTTGCTGTCCGATACCGCCGGTTGCACCGGTAATCAGAACCGTCTTGCCGGTAAATTGTTTGCTCATCGTTTTTCGCTTGAACCTAAAATCAATTCACACTTCATTTTCCGAAACTGTTCAAGCACCTCATCGTCAAGTTGACAGTCCCGCAAATCAATTTCCTGCAAATTCGTCAACGCCGAAATGACAGTTGCCGTTTCCGCATCAATGCCGTTGCCGGATAAGTCCAACTGCACCAGTTCCGGGTACTTATTCAAAGCGGCGGCATATTCCGCGGTCAAAAGCGTTTTCCGCAGCGATAACCGCTTCAATTTCGGACGCATCTTTTCGTTGTCGGCAATTTTCGCCAAAAATTCGCCGGTCGTCATCATTCCACAAACCGTCAAACGTTCCAACTTCGGAAATTTTTTGACCGTCAACAATGCGTCATCAAACAACGCACTGTTCCGGTTCAGCACCAGCGTTTTCAGTGTTGCCGCCGCCGACGACTTATCCGCAAACTCCGCAAATCCTGCCGAAGTAATGGGGGCATCGTCAAGCGTCAGACCGGTCAATTTTGGAAGAACGGCGATAACACCCAACACATCATCGGTTACGGTACTGCCGCCGATTTTCAGGTCAGTAAGCGTTTTCAACTTCTGTAAAAGTTGATAATCGGCGGCGTTCAAACCGGTGCAGAACCGCAAGTCGAGTGCCGCTATCTTTTCTTGGGCAACAATTTGCTGCAAAGCGTCTGCGGACATACTCATTTCGATTAACGCCAGATTCCGCAGCGGCGGCAGATAGCGATATTCCGTGATGTTCGGCAGCCGGCGCAGCGTCAGCCGTTGAACGTTCGGATGTTCTTTGAGCGTTGCCGATAACTGCGAATCGTTCAACAGTACATCTTTGAGATACAGTTCTTTATCCGATGTTTGGGCGAAAAACGCATAATTGAGCAGGACGAAACCGCCGATGAGCAGGACGGTGAAAACCAGCGTGAGGGTATTAAAATACCTGTCAATCCAGCGTTCGACCGTCGGTCCGAACAGGTACATCAGCAGGGCAACGAAGTAGAACCGACCGCCGCGACCGATAATTGACGCAGCAATAAGAGTCAAAATTGGTATTTCGCAAACGCCGGCAGTAATCGTAAAAATCTTGTACGGAATCGGCGTGAACGCCGCGGTAAAAATTGAAATAAACGCATTATCTTCATACAATTTCTGTACAGACATAAAACTATCCGGCGTGAAACCCGGTACATAATCGAAAAAGAAATTCTTCACCGCCGTCCAGAGTTTCCAAC
>JAISJZ010000038.1 GCA_031261125.1 Planctomycetaceae bacterium
ATTCCTGTGATGCGTGCCAACGGGCGGGTTTTCCTCGTTTCTTTGCCATTGTTGTATCGGCGGCATAACCGCCCGGTTAAATGTACATTCGATTCGTTTCCACAATTATAACGGGAAAAATGTAAAAAGGAATACCCCTAAAAAATATCCTGACAACCGTTTTAATTATTCCTGCCGCTGTTCCGTGAAGACCGCGTTGACCGTCCGTTGAGGCGCAACGAACGATAACTTCTTTACGGCTGGGTCAATTTCGACCTTAAATCCTTGCAGCAAAAATTGCTGATTGTTACCCCCTCTTAAAATCGGAATGATTTTACGGAACCGCACCTTGCCCGAATACTTATCGACCGCAAGCAATGCCGTTGACTGAACCTGTACCCGCTGCGGGTCTTCATCGTAAAACATCACCGCGAACAATGCCACAGGCGATTTCTCCGGCATACACAACAGTCGGTACCAGTTTTCAATCTTTGCCGGTTCCTTCCAAAACGTTTTGCCGTCAATACTATACAGCATCATCATCGCATCACTGGCTTGACGGCACGGAACTCCGTTGACAACATTTCGGCGGCGTTTAATTTTCACGCCGTCCTCGTCAACCTCCTCAATTTTCTGGTTCATCTGTCCCCGCTCGACAAGTGTCAGCAGAAATTGATTGCCGAGAACTTCAATGTCGAAATCACTGTCCCACTGCGGACGTTTTGCCGACAACGCCGGAAGTACCGCTCCGCTGTCCTTCCAAACATTCTTTTTCTCTTTCAAGTCGAACATCTGCACGGTCTTGGTTTTCCACGATGCCGATGCGATGTACCGCCCGTCAATCTGCCGAATCAGCGTCAGCGTATCGTATGACAAATCGGCACATACCGGAACGGACGGCAGTGTCGGCGTTTCGCCCTGTTCCGGGTTGTCGGCAATCATCAACGCCCGGCGGCGTTTCTCAAACAAGTCCTTCAAATCGCAGACGTGAAGTTGCTGCGGAAATACCTGTTCAGCACCGGGAACCTGCTGTACCTGTTTCACAAACACTATGTTTGTTCCGTAAGTAAAAATTCCTCCGGTCGGAATCGTTCCCGATGTTAATTCGTTTCCGCTTGCCGGTTCAACCGCCGCCGCTTTGGCAATGTCGGGAAATACAAGGAACAGCCGGTTTCGGTCGCCGAGCAGCGAACAGAATGGCGATACCATTTCCCGCGTCCACTTCGTTTGACCGGTCAGCGGGTCAAGACCGTAAATCTTATTCGTATCCCGATAACAAACAATGTTCGGAGAAACAAACAGCGGCGAAGAAGGAAATCCTTTATCTTGTCCATTTTGCGTTACTCCGCTTAAATGACCGAATTGTACCGCACTGTACGACTGCCGCATCGGAAGCGGTGCCGTTGAGCGTTTCGTCCAAAGAACCCGCGGTCCGTGTTCATCATCATACTGCGACGTGTCAAATGCTGCGATAAGGTCGCGGTGGACAAAAATTAACAGATGGCCGCATCCTGTCAGATATACCGTTTGCGGCGAAAAACCGTTGTTGTTGAACCGGTAAAAATCTGATATACCGCCGTATTCACCCATATCGGCAAGTACTGCCGAAAGTTTGCTCCGCCATACTTCTTTACCGAACGAGTCGCTGCACACCAGATAAACGTCAGGGTGATACGCTTCCAGCGTAAAAGAGTACGGCGATAAAAACGGTTCATCGTTTCCGTAAAACGGAAGATTTTGCCGACCCATCGGGCTCTGCAAATTGCGTCCGCCGGCTTGCTGTAAAATGCGGGCTATCGCCTGACTTCGACCGTCGTTTTGCTCTACAAAACCGGTCGGTGTCTCATCTTCCACGCGGACAATGCCGGACGGAAACACAACCGGCGTATGCTGTACTTCGGAAACCTTGCTTTGTTCCGGCGTTTGTTTTTCCTTCTGCATCAACAACAGTTCGGCAGCGAGCAGCAGTTTATTCCGTTCCAGTTTTTTCAGCAGAAGAGTATCAATTTTTTCGGCAACCGGCAGTGAACGGAAAAGTGTTGAGAGCAGACGCAGGGTCTGAATCTCCTGCGGCAGCGGCGATACTTCGTATTCCTGCCGGACATCCGTCAGCCAGTTAGACGGTTGTTTTACCGGCTGCGTTTGTTGCGCGTTAAACAGTGTTTCTGCCGCTTCGTTCAGCCGGTCGGCTACGCTGCCGTTTTTTGCGAGGAGAATTCCGAATGCCGTATGAAGTTGTGCTGTATGCGTTGAATTCACCGGTACAAGTATCGAACCGTCTTGTCCCAAAGGAACCGCTTTTCGGATTTTATCGAACAAATCATTTTGATTGCCGGATTGGGCGGCACAGCACGCCAAGACGTACAGAATTTCGCCAAGTTCTTCGGGAAACTCCGCCAGCGATTCCAATTCGGCGGCGGACTGATTCCAAGCGGCGTAATCCTGGCGGATTGCGTCCAGCAGTGTCCTCCGCAGCGCGTCGGCAGCCCATTCTGTCCGTTTTACCGACATTGAACGCCGGAACAAATCTGCTGCTGCCGTTAAATTGCCTTCGGAACGTTTAATGCGTCCGAGTTGATACAATCCTTCCGCATCGTTCGGATTTTTCTCTAACAGGTCGTCTGTCCGTTTTTTCAGCGGTTCCAACTGGTCGAAGCAAGTCACTTGCAGCGGATTCTGCGAAAAGAACCGGTCTTGCAAACCAATCAAGTTGCCGAGTTCAACATTAGGTGATTTAGTTCCCCCGCTTGCCGGCGGGGTCGTTTCGAGCGTTCCCTTATCTAAATCAAGCACGCCGAGAACGCCGTCGGAGAACGGAAGAAAATACCGGCTGCCGTTGCGGATGCCGCGCCCCGCCGGTTTCAGAACGAACGCCGGAAATTCCTGTTTCGTCTCTTGTCCCATTACCAAATCCAAGGCGACCATCGAATTCGATGTTGCCGCATAAACCGTACCGTTGTAAATGCCGGCAACGTACAACGGACTGCCGAACATTCCGGGAAGGAATTCTGTTTTCTTCCATTGCCGTTTTCCGGTTGTTAAATTAAAACAGTACAGTGTATTTTCTTCCGACGGAGCGAACACAACGTAGTTTCCGTCAATGGATACTGACGGAAATTGCCATCGGGACTGCGATAGGCTGTTTAGTATGTCGGGATTGAAACCGTTGCCGAACATCCGTCGCTGATTCCGCCGGTTCTTTTGTTCCTCGCTGTCGTTGTCTGCCGGTACGTCAAGATAACTGAAACACCACAACGGGTTAAGCGTTGTTGCATCCAAGGCAAAAAGCATACCCGCACCGGTCGGGCAGATAATAATGCCGTCCTTTTCTGACGGCGTAAGAGCGTACAGTTTACGCTGCCAATCATTTTCATACGGACGTTCCGGTGCCGCCAAGGGCTGCTGCCGAAGGAATCGTCCCGTCGTTTCGTCGAGAACAATCAATCGAATGACACCGCTATTTTCACCGAGAACATATAACCGACCGTGCAGCGGAAGCGGCGCACCGAGGAACCACGTTTCGGCAAGAAACAACTCTTCTTCGGAGAACTGCTCTTGTTTATCTCTTTTTTCGGTTTCCCGCGGTTCCTGCTGCTGAATTTGCCCTTGCGGTCCCGCTTGCTGCTGCGGTAAATCCGGCAGTTTTTTCTTCGTCTTTTCTTCTTCAACTTCACTCAAAAACAGGTCTAACTGTTTCTGGGCGTATGGAAATTTGCCCGCTTGCCAAAGAATGCGTCCGGTGTGAATATCCCGCGCTGTCAACGTGTTGCCCGGTCCGAACCGGGGGTCTTCAAACGTTTTGTTGCCGACTTGAATCCGCTGCCGGACACGTCCGACGGCTGCAAATGCCATTCCTTGCATCTCGAATCCGTCAACAGAGTATAAACGCTGCCCGCTGCTGCTGAATTGATTCGCTGCCTGATGATGCCATAACAGCATCGATAACGGAAAAGAAAGAACCTGTCCGCCCATCCCTATCATCCGGTTGTTCAGGATAATTCTCGGACGCTGTATCATCGGAAGATTCAGCCGAATCCCTGCCGGATTGTTCTGCGATACATTGTATTCCGGTTCTGCTGCCGTCCATATCCGTTTGCCGGTCTTTGCGTCAACGGCAATGATTTCCGGGACTTCGTTGATTCCCCGGTAGAACACTTTGCCGTCAACAAGAAGGGGCTGTCCTGCCGGCAAAAGAATCCCTTCACGCCGTTGAACAACACCTGCCGCCGCTTTCGCATCTTTATCCAACTGCGGGCGGGAAAACACCGGTACCGACCAAATCAATTCCAGCAGCGGTTTCGTTGCCGACGTTTCAGGATTTTGGTCTGCCGTTCCCGCCGGTAATTGCCAGCCGCTCTGCTCCAGCCACGCCGGCGGCGAAATATTCGGCGTTTGTTCGAGCATTTTCGACAGTTTATCGACAACGTCCTGCGGTTTTTCCGGCTTCCATAATTCGCTGCCGGTCAGTTGAATTTCCGGTTTGTGAATCCGTTGAAACAACTGCTCCGCCCTTTGCAGTGCTTCCGCTTTTTGTCCGAAACGAAGTTGGCAGCCGGCGAGCGTCAATGACAGTACCGGTTCAAATGCCGTCAAATCCTCCGGGGACGAATTGAGTTTTAGCAGCGTCAACATTGCCGGTTTGAACGCCCCCTGCTCAAACTGATTCATTCCCAGTAAAAACAATGCCGTCCGTCCCGCTTTGGTCGGCGCATAACGTTTCGCAATTTGCTGAATATCTCCGATGGAACCGGTTTGAACAGCGTTGTCCAGCAGGCGGTTCGCTTGAGCTTCATACTGCACCTGATAAGATTCCCGTGCTTTGCCCGGCAGTCCCCGCAGCGTTTTGAGAACGGTTTCGGCAAAGGTTTGAGCGGAAGTCCGGCGGGCATCGAAATCCTTGCTGCCGTCGTTTGGTGCAGGTAAAAAATAATCACCGGCACTTTCGAGAATCGTTCCGAGCAGTTGTGCCGCTTCCTCTTGCCGGTCGTTTTCGATGAGTTTTTTTGCCTGTTCAAACCGCCGCTGCGTGTTCCTGTCAAGCGGAACCAGCGGGTCAAACAGCGGGTCGGACAAATCACCGGTCTCACGTCTTTTTTCTTCCTGCCCTGCCGGTATCAGTACCCGCTGCATTCCCGGCTGTCTTTGCATTTGCGCCGGTATCGGCTGCGGCGGCATTACCGGCAGCGGCTTCACCTGTCCGAACACAGCGGCAGGAATTAAGAACAACAGCAGCGGAATGACACGGGTATAGCAAGAAGTCATATTAGTTCCCTTTTCGTTCGATTGGCGTGTTTCGCCTTGTATCACAACAATATTGCGAAACGTTACCAATTTTATAACGTTTTTATAACATTTGTTATATTTGCCCCTCTATTTTAACATTTTCGTATAAATCTCATCGTAATCGGCACCGAAAATCTTTTGAACGAGAAAACTCAGCGTCCTGTTATCGGCGTTGATGTGCAGTGTGTATTGATGATGCGTCTGCGACTCGCCTTTTACCAATTCTTTCGTCGGTGAAAAAACGTCAAATTCGTAAAACAAGGCGTACTCGTCTTCACCCGGAAATGACGGTCCGTGATTGTATGCCCGCAATACTTCGCCTTCATCGTCCAGCGGCGCAGCCGTTCGGCTGAATGACGGTGCGGAAAGTTCGCGAACCGCCGGTGTCCCGGCGGACTGCCCCAAAAAATGCCGCCGCGCATCGGAAAATTCAGGAACGGTATAGGACGAAACGCCGCCGTAATTACTGCCGCGGTAATAAGATGCCGCTTCGTTTTTCGGCAGGGCAAACGTCAGCAGCGTCAACGTTCCTTCGCGAAAATCAACCGCACCGATGTACGGCACCGCCCGCTTCGGAAAGACGCTCGCCTGACACCGGTGTTTGCCGTCGCACCGCAGCAGCACCGCTGACGGAAGCGAACGGAACCGACCGTGCGGCGAAGAACCGAAAAATTCCGTTTGAACGGCAGGACCCAATTCGTCATCACCGCCCGGCTGAAACGGAATGACGGCGACTGTTGCCGGTCCGGCATTGAACATCGCTTGAATCCGCATTGACACCAATCCGCTCAACAAAGACGATGCCGTACCGCAGTTCAACATTGAATTCGCTGTCGTGAAACCGATGTACGAAACATCGGCTTGTTCCAGCGATACGGCAACGGCATTTCCAAACGCGGAACGAATCGAATTCAAATCGAGTATTCTGATTGTCCGCACGATATCCAAATCGAACGGCGTACCGGCAAGATTAGTCATCTGTACCGACCGCCGGAGGCGTAATTCGTTGTCCTGCGGAAGGGAATCCGTTTGAAACGCCCCTTCCCGAAAACCGGCAGGAACGAGGATAGGCACGTCTTTTTCGCTTAATTCTACGGTGTAGTGAATGTTGAACGGTCCGCAGTCCGGGACGAATGTCAGTTGGTCTTCGCCGCCGCAGAAAAAATGGAACCCACCGCGTGAATCGTTTTCAACGGCGTTGATGTTGATTAATCCGAAACTGCTGCCGTCGGCTCCGTCGCAGGTACTGGTCATTACACGTCCGTTCCAATCAGGGCAGACCGCAACCCTTCCGCCGAACCGGTTATGCAGTTCAAGGACGTTCGTTTTAGATTTCAAGTAGTTGATGCCGTCGCGGTAGGACACGTTTCGTTTAACAGGTCGGCTTGCCGCCTTATCTTTTCACTTGCACAGCGGGAGGAATAGGGAATATCGGCGGAGCGGTTGCAGCACTTGGTTTTGCTGTCGAAGCGGCAACTGCCGGCTTTGCCTTCGCTGCCACAGGGTCGCCGTGCGCCGGTTCCGGCACCGCCTCAATCAAACGCCGAATCACTTCGTTCACGTCAACTCCTTCGGCATCCGCATTGAAATTCGTGAATATCCGGTGCCGTAAAACCGGAAAACACATCGCCCTGATGTCGTCTGCCGAAACCGCAAAACGTCCGTCTAAAATCGCCCTTGCTTTTGCCGTCAAAATAATACTCTGTGCCGCCCGCGGTCCTGCCCCCCACGCTAACCAGTTCTGAATAAACTGAGGACTGTCCTTTTCTTTCGGACGGGTCGAACGTACCAACTCCACCGCATAATCAATAACGTGTTCTGACACCGCCACCTGCCGGACAAGATTCTGAATCCAAACAACGTCCGATGCTTGCAGCACCGGTTCGATGTCGATTTTCTTCGACTGCGTTGTTGCCGAAACGATTTGCCGCTCTTCCTCTTTGCTCGGATAACCGATGTAGATCGACAGCATAAACCGGTCGAGTTGGGCTTCCGGCAGCGGATAGGTTCCTTCCTGTTCAATCGGGTTCTGCGTTGCCATCACGAAGAACGGCGGGTCAAGCGGATAGGTCTTGCCCGCTACGGTTACTTCGTATTCCTGCATTGCTTGCAGAAGAGCGGCCTGCGTCTTCGGCGGTGTCCGGTTGATTTCGTCGGCAAGCGATATGTTTGTAAAAATCGGACCGCGGACGAACCGGAATTTCCGTTCGTTTGTTTCCGGGTCAACGTCGATGATTTCCGTACCGGTGATGTCGCTCGGCATTAAATCCGGCGTGAATTGAATCCGGTTGAACTTCATCTGCAACGCTTTCGCCATCGTCGAAACGGTGAGCGTTTTTGCCAAGCCCGGTACGCCGACGGTTAAACAATGTCCGCGGGCGAAGATGCAGATAAGCATCTGTTCGAGCATTTCGTCTTGCCCGACGATAACTTTATGGACTTCGCTCAGCAGTTTTTCTTTCTTCTGACAGACGCGGCGTACCATTTCTTCGGGAGAGAGCGGCGGATGCGACATCGGACAACAGGATAATGAAAAGGAAGAAGCACCTCCTCATTGTATGCCGGCTGCCGGCGGATGTAAAGAGCAGATAAAAACGGTCGGAAAAATTATCGTGCCGTTTGTACATCCATTGTGCTTTTCATTACTTTATTAGCGATGCCCCGCATAAAGACCGGTTCCAAGCCGAACGATAAACTCCAGTCATCCTTCGCTTCGATGTATTTAACGCCAATCATTATACGGAACGCTTCACCGGTGCGGGTAAAGAAAAAGTTGTGTCCGACATTCTGCCATTTGTTGGTAATATCGTAAGACGTTGTGTAATTCATACTGTACTTTTCGTTCATTGTATAGCCGACGTTGAACGTCAGATAGTCCCGGTCAATCAATCCCGCCAGTTGGTCAAACATCACAGAGAAGTTGCCGCGTCCGGGACGCTGCCACATTCCGCCGATGCGGGTGATTTTCTGTCCGTCTTCGTGATAGTCGTACAACCCCGACGAAAAAAGCGAAAACCGGTCCCCGACGTGCCAAAGAAAATTGTAGTCCGCCAAACCGATGGATTCGCCGTTGTTGTATTTCGCCTGCGGATAAAAATTGAAGTGAGCGGACAACGTTATCCAGTCGATAATATGCCGGTTGCCGACCGGTCCCCGTTTCGTCTGCCAGCGGTGAATCATTCCGGTACGGTACAAAGTCATATTGTCGGCAATTTCCATATTGCCGGCGGTTACGTTTCCTCCGGTACCGCTGCGAAGGGCGTAGTACCGCGGGTCAAACGGTACCGGAATAGCGTAACCGCTTGCAGCACCTAATGTTGTGATTGCATATCGGCGGCGGAAGTCCTCAATTGACCAGTTGTCTAATGCATCGGTCAAAATCAGATTGTCCATTGACTGGTCTGCCCTCGCCCAAGAAAATTCAGTGTCAAAGTCGATTTTATGTGCCAAACCGTTGACGTACCACGTTCGGGAATAGCAGTTCGGCTTGACCTGCCAGAACGGTAAATTCAGCCGCACGCCGCCTTGTCCGTAAAAGCGTTGAACATCGTCGCCGGAGCGGTCTTTGCCCCAATGAGAAAATTCGCCAAGAGCGTAAGGAACGCAGCGCAGCGGACCGAGATTGAACGGCAAGTCCAATTCGTGCCGCGTCGAAAACGTTTCAAACGTTTCGTTCAGCGTATCGGGATAAACCGGACGCGCCGATGCCGGATTCGGCGGTCGGTTTGTTAAACTATCCGGCGTTAACTCCCACGGCAGATATGCAAAATACCGTCCGTCGTGAAGATAATCATACGGGGCGGATGCCGTTTGAAAGTTCGTCAAGCCGACGCGGGTATGTTCGTACCACGTCAGTTTATCGTACAACAGCGATTGCCCCAGCCAGTAATGGTCAAACCGCGGCAGTTGGTTTGCATTAGTATAACAATTGTCCAGTGCATACTCGGCAAAAACGGAAAGCGATGAATTGCCGCTGTATTTTTTTAATCCTGCGGAGGTTGTGTTGTTGTCTTCGCTGTTCCACGCCCCCTGAAAAAAGTTATTGACGATATTCCGGTCGGACACTTTACCGACTTGGGCAGATGCAAACCACGGACCCTTAAATTTGCCGAGCGATTCGATTTCCTGCTGATGTTTCCAGATGAAGCGGTACCGGTATTTATCCGGGAACGCTACATTGTTCCGGCTTCCGCCCAATCGGTCGAGACCTTTATCGTAAAGTCCGAAGTACGAAATATCGCCGTTCGTTTGACCGGGAACGGTGCAGAAACTTGCCGGTTGATACGAAAAGTTTGCCCCGTGTGCGATACCGCGGCGTTCCCACCAGTCCAGTGATACACTGCCGTCGAGCCAATCGGGACGGTTACGGATGTTCAGCAGTTGGAACGGATTCCATTCCGTATTGACTTTGTTGCCGTAAATGCTGCTGTTGCCGTAAGAAAGATTTTTAATGTAAAACGTCGGGTCTTTCATATCCGCCGCCATCCAGGGCCAGTAGAAAACCGGCACTTTTCCCATTGCGATATAATTGTTTTCGGCGATGAGCATTTGCTGCTTCTTCGGTTCGCTGCCAAATACGGACGGGGAAACCCGCTCGTTCAGCGTTAACTGCCGGGACTTCAGCGAGTACGTCGGTTCGCCGAGTTGACTCGTTGTAACCGTTGTGTTCTTTGCCGTGAATAAACCGTCGCCTAACCGTTGCAGCACTTCCGCCTTCAACCGCAGCGTAGCGGAAATGTTCTTAATGCCGATAATCGGCATATCGAGTTGTCCTTCGAGAATGTATGCTATTTTATTCTTCGCATCGTAATACATTCGATGGGCTTGAATCGTCCGCAGCGCATCCCGGAAAATGATATTACCCTCTAAATACACTTCAAAATCCTGATTCGCATCTTCTTTATGTTCGCTTGAATTCGTCAACTTTGACGGGTTACTCATCCAAATCACGGCACTGTCTGCCGAAATGTCAACCGTGCTTCCGGCGATCAATTCAGTACCGCTGACACCTTCGATGACCAGATTCAAGCCGCGGGTCAGCACCAGCACGCCGCGGTCAGGATTGTTCGGATACGGGTCGTACAAAATGTTAATTTTATCATCCGTCCTCGGAGTAAGCGTCGTGCGGCGGTACGTCGGACTTGATGAATTGGAAAGTGTGTTTCCGGCTGCAACGGTCTGGTTGTTTTTCGGCTGCGCAAACTGCACCTGTTGTATGCCGCTGCCGGCGGTTGTCATTTCCGTTGCCCGCTGCAAAATTGCCGGTTCCTTTGCCGGCGGTTCCTGCGGGTTCATTATCAGCGTTTCGACTTTCGACAGTGTCGTGAAGCGTCCTGCCCATTTCTTGTCGAAGATTTTTGCATCAACTTTTTCTTTATCTAACTCGATACACAGCGGGGCGGTGGTACTTGTGCTTTCCAGATACACGGAGACCGTTCTGCTGCCGTTGGTATCGCTTTTCTTCTTTGTAATCCAAACGACTGCCTGCGGTCCCTGTGCGGAACTTTTGCCTTGCCGAATCGAACAATCGCCGGTCAAAAACAGAATATCATAATCCTGCGTTGCCCGCGTCCAGCCGGATAATGCCGAAATAATCACCGGTTCGATACCGTCCGGCACCGGATAGGACAACACGGTATTCTCCGCCTTGCTGTACAATCGGCTTGTTTCTCCGGTATTTAACGAACCGGGAGCATTAACTCCCGGTTGCTGCGGCACCATCACCACGTTCGGGTCGCTTTCAGGGTTTTTCAGCACCGATGCAGGAAGATACGGTCGGACATTCGGATTCGTGAGCGGAACGTATCCCGCTCCTTCGATGTAAATGGACGGAACAAACTGTTCTTCGGCAGATTCTGCTAATTCGAGGGAACCGCCGATGAATTGTTTGCCTAACGATACTTCCGGCACTGTTCGCTGCAATGTTCCGAAACCGGGCAGTCCGCTGTTTGATATCTGGGGCGGAACGGGTTCGTTTTCGTTTCGATGCGGCAGACGCAGAGCGGGCAAAGTCAAACGGTGTTTCGGCAGCGGCTCTTCGCCGTATGAGATGTTTGCAAGAATGACAGCGAATAGAGCGCAAATTCCCGTCGCAAGGAACACCGTTCGGTGTTTCCTGCGGGAAAAAGCACGCTGTAATTCTGCGATGAATTTAGACAAACGCTTGTTTAACCGCTGCTTCAGCGGCGGTTTTTAACATAAAAACAAAGACCCGCTGGAGTATGCGGATTTTCGGCGGGTCAATCAAGAGGAAAATCGGTCGGTTTTTGTTCATTCCCGGACGATTGCCCACATACCCGGCGACTCTTCCAATTCGACGGTGAGCGCATATTGCGCCGGCGGATAGTCAAACGCTCCTTCATCTTCCAGAGTTTGCCGGAACAATTTCAGAATGTACTCGGCAATCGCCTCGGTGGTTGTGTTCCGCAGCGGCACAATCAGCGTATCGTCTTTCGGAAACGCCCAGCGCAGAGGCGGCATCGACACGCGGACAGCGTCGTTTTCCTCTTTAATTTTAATGTACGGATGTTCCGCCGGCAGAAGAACTTTGTGCGACAGCATTTCGCAGATACGTTTCAGAACATCGTAGGCGACAACGAAGTCAACGACGTAACTTTTCCGGTTCATCGGACCGGCAATTTCCGCCTTGACGCGGAAGTTATGACCGTGCAGTGCTTCGACTTTTTCGGGGTCGCCGAACGTGATGAAGTGCGATGCCGAAAAGTACAGCGATTCGTTTTCAAACCGGATAGAGTGTTTCATTGTTTATTTATGCTGCCGTTTTTTTGCGGCGTTTGCGCAACTGTTCGTTGATGCTCCTGCCGGATAACCGATAAACATACGCCAGTATCTCCGCCAACGCTATCTGCTGCTCAACGTTACTGACAAACTGACCTATCTCCACCTCTGCAAACAACGCCCTCGCCAACGGCTTACGCTCGATAACCGGGATGTTGTGTTCCGACGCTATTTTCTTAATCTGCTGGGCGATGAAACCGGAACCCTTCGCAACAACCATCGGCGTATCCATCGTTTCCGGGTCAAATTTCAACGCCACCGCATAATGCGTCGGATTCGTTACCACCACGTCCGCATCTGTTGTTCCCGTTGCCTGCTGTTTCGTTGCCATTTCCCGCTGCAACTGCCGGCGTTTGCCGAGAACCTGCGGGTCGCCGAGCATATTCTTCATCTCTTCCCGCAACTCTTCCGTCGTCATCCGCAAATCTTGTTCGTGCTTCCACTTTTGATACATAAAATCCAGCACGGCAATAATCACCAGCGTCAACGCCACTTTCAGCGCAATCATCAACAATGTCCGGCAAAGATACGACGCAATTTGATTACTGTCTGTATCTGTCAGATTGAGTATCGCATTAATTTCGCCGCGGGCAGCGTAATACGCCACGATACCGCAAATTACGATTTTGACGATACCCATCAACAGACGGACAACACTTTGCATCGAAAAAATTCTGCCGAAACCCTTCACCGGGTCAAGATGTGTGAAGTCGATACCGAGTTTTTCCGGCAGCCAAAGGAAACCGATTTGCCCCAAGTTTGCCAAGACCGCGACGGCAAGGAGCGAAAAGAAGAACAGCGACAGCGGAAACATAAACCGTTTAACGGTTTCAACGCACAAGGCATAGACGGACTGCTGCAAACCGTCGAGTGTTTCGTTGGACGGAATGATGAACATTGGTTCGCTCAACATTTCTTTGGTGTAGTTAGCGAACAAGTCGGCAATTTGTTTGCCGAGCGTCATCAAGAGGATAATACCGAACAACAGAACGAGCGCAGCCGCTAAATCCTGACT
>JAISJZ010000317.1 GCA_031261125.1 Planctomycetaceae bacterium
ACAGCAACGGCAACGATACCGACTGCCTGCGTTGTCAGAAGCGAAACGCCGCCGCCGTAGAATGTTCCTGTGAACTCCGCGTTGACCTTCGGATCGGCAAAGAGACCGACGGCTAACGTTCCAACGATACCGCAAACACCGTGAACACCAATCGCACCGACCGGATCGTCAATGTGCAACACTTTGTCGATGAACTCAATCGCCAAGACAAGAAATACGGAAGCAACGGCACCGACAACAATGGCACCTATCGGACTAATCACATCGCAGCCCGCTGTAATTCCGACCAAACCGCCTAATGCACCGTTCAAGGTCATCGAAACATCAGGTTTTCCGTAACGAAGCCAAGTGATGAGCATCGTAACAACCGTCCCGGAAGCGGCTGCCAAGTTTGTTGTAACAAAAATGTGTCCCATCGAGTGAAGAGTATCGTCTCCGGTGGCACTCACAGTGGAAGCACCGTTGAATCCGAACCAGCCGAACCAGAGAATTAACACGCCCAAGCAGCCGAGGGCGAGGTTACTACCGAGAATAGCGCGGGGCTTGCCGTCCGCGGTATATTTTCCGATACGCGGACCGAGCAGAGCGGCACCGATGAGAGCGGAGATACCGCCGACCATATGGACAACTGTTGAACCGGCGAAGTCGTGGAACCCTTGATCGGCAATCCAGCCGCCGCCCCAAACCCAATGCCCGGAAACGGGATAGATGATTCCGCACATTACCAAACAGAACAGACAGTACGTTGAGAACTTTGTCCGTTCTGCCATTGCACCGGAAACAATCGTTACAGCGGTTGCGGCAAAGACCGTTTGAAAGATGAGGAACACAACACCGGGATAAGAATCGGCACCGTATTCGTCAGCAACGGCTTTATTCGCCATAAAATCAAAGATTCCGAAGTAAGGCGAGCCGCCCAATTCGGGGGTTCCGAACATAAAGCCGAATCCGACGAGGGTGAAAATTAACGAGCCGATGGCAAAGGTCAGCACGTTTTTCATCACGATATTCCCGGTGTTCTTCGCACGGGTAAATCCGGCTTCGACCATTGTAAAACCGGGGTGCATAAAAAACACGAGAGCGGCACCGAGGAGTACCCAGATCGTATCGGCGGAACTAAACTTGCCGGCAACGGCGGCAGCCGCTTCGGCAAGGTTGGTTGCCGCTTCCGCAGCGGCTGGTGCGGCATCGGCGGCTTGGGCGAACAGCGGTAAAGCAATGTCTAACATCGTTTTCTCCTATGGTTGTTAGTAGTTTGCAATCATCTAGCCGCCGGTTCTGCGGCGGTCGCTGTTTAACAATAACGCATTTTTTGTGCCAACAAGAATATAATTGTTTAATAAACCAGAAAAACGGCAATATAATGGTTTTCTAATACAAGCACAGTTTTGCCGAAATAACAAAATTGAACAAAAAGACAATTATGTCGCAAGAAAACAGAAAAAAGAACAAAATTGTTAAACAAGACGCAGTTTTTCAGCGGCAATTTCCGGCGGAATCGGATTGATGTGCAGACCGGTTCCCCATTCAAATCCCGCTGCACGGGCTAAACTGGGAAAAATTGACAAAAATGTTAGCGGTGGGGCTTGTCCCGCGGTGAACGGTTCCGTATGCAGCACAAAATTATACGCCAGCCGTCCTTGATGATGAGTGATATTTTGTTCCATCCGGGTAATAACCCGCCGCACAAGCAATGCAAAGTTCCGCAGTTCCCCGGTGTTCAACTCGTCAAACGAGGTACAATGCCGTTTCGGATACACTTCGACTTCGCCGGCAAACCTGCTTGCAAACGGACACAGCGCAGCGGACAATTCCGTTTCCCCGACAATGCGGACGCGCTGCTGTAATTCATCTTCCAACTGTTTTGCCGCGGTTCCTTCGCCGCCGAAGCGGTTGAACTCCGGTACAAACGGCAGTGCAATCATCTGGCTGTGCGAATGGGGAATGGACGCACCGGCAGCGGCACCGACATTTTTGAAAATCTGCACGAATACCCATTGTCCGTTGTTGCGGATGCGTTTGATACATTCCTGATACATTCGGAACATATTCACAACTTCGTCTTCCGTCATTTCGGACACGCTCAAAATGTGCCGGGGCGTGTCGATAATAACTTCGTGCTGCCCCAGCGTTCCGTTCACCGCCGGATATTTGTTAGGCACCGCACGCACCTGCCAGCCGGGAGAATCCGGCTGCGTTCCTTCCGTGCGGAAAGCGGCAACTTCCGGTGTTGTTTGGTCTTCGCTGCCTTCACAGAAGGGACAAACGAAGTTAGCGGCGGGGCTTGTCCCGTCGCTAACGATGTCGAACTGGTGCGGACGTTCGGCGCGCTCGGCGGCAATGATGACAGTTCGTCCGGTAATCGGGTCGCGGCGGTATTCGGGCATTATAGTCGGTAGTTGATGGCAGGCAGTTGATAGTGAACAATAAATAGTGGATAGTTAACGGCACATTACTGCCTGCTGCTTACTATCCGGCTTATGATAAACGCTTTTTCTGTCGATGTCGAGGATTATTATCAAGTTGCCGCCTTTGGGAAAATCATCGACCCGAAGGACTGGAACAACCGGGAGTCCCGCGTTGTTCAAAATACACGGAAACTGCTGGATATACTGAAAACCGCCGGCACTCCCGTTAAGGCAACGTTTTTCGTTCTCGGTTGTATTGCCGACCGGTTCCCGGACCTGGCACCGGAAATTACGTCGCACGGTCACGAAATTGCGTCGCACGGCTGGATGCACCAACTCGTCTATTCGATGACCGAAGATGAATTTCGGGACGATGTCCGGCGGACACGGAAACTCTTGCAGGAACAGTCCGGGCAGGACGTTCTCGGATACCGTGCGCCGAGTTGGTCGATTGTCAAACGGACACCGTGGGCGCATCGTGTTTTGGTCGAAGAAGGATACCGGTACGACAGCAGCGTGTTTCCAATACATCACGATTTGCACGGTAACGCGGACGCGCCGAAGGAAATTCACCCGATTGAAACGGAGGCAGGAACAATTTTGGAATTTCCCCCGGCGGTTGTCCGGCGGTTCGGACAGAATCTTCCAACGGGCGGCGGCGGATATTTCCGGTTCTTTCCGTATTTCATTACAGCCCGCTGGCTGCGGTCGGTCAACCAGGAAGGCAGACCGTTTGTGTTTTATCTTCATCCGTGGGAAGTTGACCCCGGACAACCGCACATTCAAGGCGCACCGCTCAAAAGCAGGTTCAGGCACTACCTTAACCTGCATAAAACCGAAGGGCGGCTCAAACGGCTGCTGAACGGTTTTGAGTTTGCCCCGATTCGGGATGTGCTGGCACGTTCACGTTGAATTCAAACATTATGTCATACAGCCCGATGCTTATCCGT
>JAISJZ010000345.1 GCA_031261125.1 Planctomycetaceae bacterium
AATACGCGGCATCATTTGGGTCGTTTTACGAGGCGGACAAAGGTCGTCTCAAAAAGTCCATTGATGGTCGATTTGACCTTACGGCTCTGGAATGCGTTGACAATACCCGACGTTTTCAAGCAGTATCAACAGAAATTTATGACTATCTTTAAGTGAACACTCCCTCGAGTTTGATGTCCGGCGGACAAAAGACGGACATCTTATCATTATGCACGCCCCAACAGTTGACAGAACAACAAACCGAAAAGGCAAAGTAGTTGACCTGACTTTTGAAGAAATCCGCAGTTTGGATGCAGGTATCAAAAAAGGAAAACAGTTTGCCGGTACGAAAGTTCCGACTCTCGAAGAAACACTGGATTGTCTGCCGCGAAATATCTGGCTCAATGTTCATACTTACGCCTCTGAACCGGTTAACGTTGCGAAAGTGCTTATTGATAAAAAGCGGGAACATCAGGCGTTTATGGCTTGCGATAGAAAAGGTGCAGTGTTGGTTAAAGAAAAATATCCGCAAATCAAAATCTGCAATATGGAACGGCGGGGCGATGATGTGTCCCGCTACATTCGTGAGACAATCGAATGGAAGTGTGGTTTTCTGCAACTGACGAAATTAGGAACGCCGGAAGAAATGAAAGCGTTGAAAGATGCCGGTGTGAAAATCAATTATTTTTATGCGAAGAATCCCGAAGAATACAAGAAATTGCGAACTGCGGGCGTTGATTTTCCGCTGGTCAACGGTATCGGAAATTTCGTTGATGCGGCGAAAGATGACGCGGCAAAAACGGTGCCGCAGAAAAAAAATTGACAAAATCCGCTTTTTGGAAAAAACGTCGATTTGTCGCAGTATAAAAAATAGAGTTGAACATAGCCGGCTCCGGCTGTTCTGAATATTCATTTTTAATTTTAGGAGAAATCTATGAAAGCCCTAACGTGTTTTTTGTCTGCCGTTATTTTGTCCGTTTTTGCTTCGGTCGTCTTGTCAGCAGAGCCGATTCGGGTATTGACCTTTAACATTCTCGCTTCGGAGCCGAGTTGGGAAGAAACCGCTAAACAAAAGCCGTGGGCAGACCGCAAACCCGCAGTTCTGGACGTGATGCTGAAATATCCCGACGGAAACGGTCCCTACGATTTCATCGGAACACAGGAGACCTCGCTTCATTCCGACCCGAAACTTCATCAGGTTAAACAACTTGCTGAAGCAATGACCGGTTACGATTCGCTTTATGCTCCTTGCAGCGGTAAAGAAGGACAATTCATATTGTCGAATATGATTTTCTGGAAGAAAGACCGCTGGGAAATTGACCCGCAGGACAGCGGAACATATTGGCTTTCAAATACGCCGGATGTTCCGGGTTCAAATGACTGGGCTGGAAATGATCATACAAAAGGCGGGCAGCGTTGTGTTACCTACGGACTGTTTTACGAAATCAAAGACGGCAAGAGAACGGGAAAGAAAGTGTATTTTTACAATACTCACCTGTACGCTCACGTTCTTGATGCCCGGACGCAGTCGGCATTTTTGATTATCGACAAGATTAAAGACCGGAAAGTTCAGGATGCGGCAGTTATTGTTACCGGAGATTTTAATTCCCCCCGCACAACGCTGGCGTATCTTTATTTGACCGGCAAACCGGTTGAATTCAAAGGGAAAACGCATACTCCGCCCTTCGGATTAACCGAATCTTATGAATCGGTGTATCCGAATGTCGAAAGCGAATTTCGGAGAAAGGCGTGGGAAGAAATTGATTTTATTTTTGTCAAAGACGATTTACTTAAACCGGTTGCCGCTAAAAGGATTTTAACGAAAAAAGACGGTGTTCGACCGAGCGACCATTTTCCGATAGATGCGGTGATTGAATTTAAGTAAGGCGTTATGCGGAAGGCCATTTGGCATTAAATTTGCCGCCCGACCTTGTTACATTGATAATAGAAAAAATGGATGTTTTGGGAGTATGCACCCAATCCGTTAAGCGGCAAAGTAATCCTCCCGCAAGTCATCATCCAGCAGTGCATAATACAGCGAGTCGCACCATTTGCCTTCCGTCCAATGCGTTTTTCGGTGCCGACCGTCCAGCGTAAAACCCAGCGTGTTGAACATTCGGACTTTCTGTTCATCGAAATCGTAAATTTCCGACCAGAACCGGTGAACCCCCAATTCATTGATGCCGTAGCGAATCATTACATTCGCCGCATCCACGGCGTATTTATCGTCGATATACAGATTGTCTTTGCCGATGTAAATCGAGAAATCCGCCGTCCGGTTTTGCCAGTTGATGTAGCACAGTCCGCACGCACCGAGCAGTTCGCCGGTTTCCAACGAGGCAATCGCGAACATCACCGTATTCGGGTCGTTCAGCACCAACTTGTCAAACCACCGCTGCTGTTTATCGGCGTTCAATTCGAGGTATTCCCGAAAAAAACGGCGGTACTCCGGTCGGTTCCGCCATTCCATCAGTTGCGGTAAATCGTCTTTTTCGACGGCGCGCAGAGCAGTGTATTTTCCTTTAAGCATTAGTTGATAAAGTGTCAGTGAGATGATTATTCTTTTACGTCCTGCGGATACAACGCCTCACCTTGCGGCTTGCCGTTCCGCAGTGTTTTACCCAGAACGCTGCCGACTTGGTGCGGTTCCAATGCCTCTGCCGGCGACGGACGCAGAAATTCCAATTTATCGGCGGTCAATGTTTCACCTGCTTTCAATTCACAGGTTGTTCGGATACATCGGCGT
>JAISJZ010000407.1 GCA_031261125.1 Planctomycetaceae bacterium
GTGTTATGATTTTGCATTGGTAATGGCTCCTGGGAAGTGGTGATTGTTTCGTTAAAAAAACTATTTTCCAAGACCATTGCCAATTTGCAATACATACACAACTTTAGGGGATAACTCCAGGCGTTTTACCTAACGAGATGTCCTTTGAACTCGCTTATTGTTTAACACGTCGCTGCCGTAAAAGGGTACTCTAAAAACCTATTTTTTATTCAAAAAAAGATAAAAAAAAGAGATTTTCTCTGTTTTTTTGCGGTTTTTAGAACCCCTTCGTGTTCTATCAAACGTTCCGGCAAGATACAAGAGTATAAATAACCGACCGTCCAATGCAAGTCCGGCAGCATTACGCTGCTTTCCGGCGTTCGTTGTTTTCACGCCGGACACAGGTTTGCAGCAGTTGACCGGCATCGGTTAAAAAAGATGCCGATTTCTCAAACGTCCGCAGCGGAATAGTGCTGCTGTGAGTCAGGTGTTCACAGTCGAGGTATTCAAGCCACCGGTCAAGGTCGTCAATCAAACCTTCGGCAAACGCTTTCCGCAGTACCGCATCCGGTGCGTGTCCTTCAACAAATCCGGTGCCGCGCAGATTGACTAACTGATGACGAATCATCTGTTGACAGACGTTGAATGTCAAACTGAAATTCTGCACCACCGCCGCTTGCAGAACGGCTTTGAATTCGAGACCGATTCCCTGATACTCCGAGGTGCGGGAATACTTAATCGCATTTTCCAGCGATTCCATCGCCTGATGAAGTTTATCGGCATTACGCAGCATCATTGTTTCCTCCGTGCTAATGGTTTCCATTCACAATCCTACCGGAGGTATCGTCTTTTTGCTGATGAAACTTGAACGTATCAGAACAACTCCGGCGGCACCGCATACGCATTGTTCAGACAGTCGCCGATAGAAACCAGCCAGCGCATCCCGTCTTTCTCGAACACAACATCCTGTTCGGCAATGTCAACGACCGCGGCGATAAACGAACCGATGCGTACCGTTTCGCCTTTTCTCGCTTTTACCACCGAATGGTCTGCCGATTCCGTTCTGACGGTAATCCAAATTTCCGGCTGTCCGCTCTGTGTTGTGATAATCGACGTAAGATAAGCGTAGTCCGCTTTGTCGATACCGCCGCGTGCCGCCTGCATCAGATTGCGGTCGGCAATGACCCGGTAGTTCGTCAAATCGTTTAACTTCAACCGGGGAATGTACCCCGTCGGCAGTTTGTCCTTCGACGGCACTGCCGCCTGCGCCGACATCGGACGCAGTGCCAGCACGTCCAGCGTCGCGGACAACGTTACTTCCCCTTCTTTTCCCTCAACCGGTGCAATCGACAAAACCGTTATCCGGTGCAGAAACGGAGCGTAATAAAACTCGAAGAGAAACCGGCTCAACTGGTCAAGCGAACACGAAGCCCGAACGTTGACGCGGTAGTTCAACCCGAATGCCGTCCGCGTCGGATTTGTGCTTTCGATGTCGGGTTTTTCTATGCCGCAATACTTAAACACTTCAAGGAGCCAAAACGAATACTGCGTCCGGGCTTGGTCGGGAATGAGCGGCAATGACCGGTAATAGAATATCAGATTCTGCTGCGTGAAGTGCTGCATAGATGCCGTATTCTTCTTGCCGGTCTCGATTTCCGCTTTTAACTTTGTCAATTCACTTCCAAGCCGCTGCCGCGGTTCCTTATACAAGGAACTGTAAGCCCACGACAGACCGTACCAAGCGAAGAACACGCCCAGTGCGGTGAACATTATGATATTGCGCAGGTTTTTCATCGGTTCGTAAGATTTAGGGAGGTTCCAAAAACCTCCAAGCAAAAAGAAAAGAAATTTTTATTTCCTTCTTTTTTTGTGGTAAAAATAGTTTTTAGAAATCCCTTTTATTTTATAGCAGCGTAACACCGGCATCGGCGTATTGCTTTACCGTTTCAGCATCCCAAAGCCCGCAGGACACTTCGCCGATGTGAACCGCCCGAAGCATAAACAACGCCAGGCGGGACTGCCCGATACCGCCGCCGACCGTCCGCGGCAGCGTACCGCCCAAAATTGCCTTATGAAACGGCAGTTTTGCCCTGTCTTCACCGTTGCGGATTTTCAGTTGCCGTTTCAGCGTTTCGGCATCGACCCGGATTCCCATCGACGAAATTTCCAGTGCCGTTTCCAGTTTCGGGTGCCAAAGCATAATATCGCCGTTTAATCCGATGCCGCCGGCGCGGGGCGTTGACCAGTCATCGTAATCAGGGGCGCGTCCGTCGTGAATTGAACCGTCCGCCAGTTGTCCGCCGACTCCCAGAACGAAAATCGCTCCGGCATTTTGGCAAATGACCGATTCCCGCTCTTTCGGCGGCAAGTCAGGATACTTTGCCAAAAGTTCTTCCGACGTAATAAACGTGATTTTGTCCGGCAGAATCGGCTTGATTTGCGGATATTGCGAACATACTCGATACTCGGTTGACTTCACGGCGGCGTAAATCAACTCAACCGTTTCTTTGAGAAAGTCCAGATTACGCTGTTCTTTCTTCATCACTTTGCACCAGTCCCATTGGTCAACGTAAAACGAGTGAATCGGCGTGAGCGTTTCGTCGGGACGGATAGCGTTCATATCCGTATAAAGTCCTTCGCCGGGCAGAAACCCGTACTTGTGCAGAGCGAACCGTTTCCATTTTGCGAGCGATTGGACGATTTCGGCGTTCTTTTTGACCGCAGCCGCGTAAAAACTCACCGGCTTTTCGATGCCGTTCAGATTGTCGTTCAGTCCCGTGGCGGGGTCGAGAAACAGCGGGGCGGTAATCCGCTGCAAACCGAGTTGGGCGGCAAGCGTCAACTCGAAATGGTCTTTGATGCCTTTGATAGCGGTTTCAATTTCACGGACTTTGAACGCGGGCTTGTACCCCTTCGGAATGGAAAGTTGAGACATAAAGGATATTCTAAAAGTGCTTAACGTTTAACCCGTTCAATATACCATAACAGATATGTTCGACGCAAGATGAGATGACTTTATTTCTTCAACTTGAACTCAATGTTCTTGTGAATTGCACGCCGGCGGTACGCCCGCAGCAGAAACCAAACAGCAAACATTACGGCAAACGAAGCATAAAACAATGCCGGTGACGGAGGCGCAACTTTCTCCGCCGGTTTCGTCTTCGGCAGCCAAACCGGACTTCGACCGATGAGCAGCGGGGCATAACCCGGCTTGTTGCCGTCCTTACCTTCCAACTTCTCCGCGGATTCGTAAATCCAAAGTTTATACGGTACCGCCGCAACGCTGATTTCTTCCGCATAGTCCGAATCAGAACCCGCCGGCATTCCCGCCGGCAGCGAACGGACGCAGACAACCAGCGGATTACCCTGCGACTCCTTCGGATACAGGTATATCTGATAATACTTATCAATGCCGTACAGCGTTTGAACTTCTTTGTCTTCGACCGGAGTCAGAACAACCCGCTTGGCGGTACCGTTGAGTAGAACGGGCTTGCCGCGGGTTTCGGCAGGTTTGAGAAACAAGTCGGCAACCGTTATGGAATTGGTTTTATTTTCGCTGCGCGCTTCCTGTTCGAGCCGACCGGCCGGCAGTGCTGATAACGCCTTTAACAGACCGTAAAACGGGTCGCGGTCTGCGGCGGTGAACTTGAACGCCCGCTGTAAAATTTCTTTACGTTCCGGCAGTTGCAAGTCCTTGTTCTTTAATGCCGCAATATTCAACGCCGGTACTTGTTCGAGCGAGGAAACATCAAAGCCCAGATTACCGAGGAACGTGTTCGGATACCATTCAATTTTCGGAGAAAGCAAGAGCGGGGTAAGTTGTTTTCCATTTTCTCTTTTAATATAAATGCCCCGCAGCAAAACGTGTTCCCTAATCGCTTCGTTCCGCTTCCATTCCGCCGGCACAAAAAATGTCAGCACCTCGGCGGTGTTTTCGCCTATTGTAATTTTACACCGGTAATACGCCGGGCTTTTATACTCTTTCTGTTGCACCGGATTCAACGGCAATTCCTGAACGTGAACGGCATCGCCTTTCAACTCGAAGATTTTGCCGCGAAACTGGGAGGGGTCTTCCGCCAACGCCGACAACGGCAGACCGCCCTTGTCAGGAAACGGGCGGAACACGCCGGTTTTCAGGAAACTTGCCGGTACCGTATGCTGAAGTTTGTACAGTCCGGCAAGAACCGGTTCGATTTGCTGTTCCAGCGGAACGTCTTCGCTGCCGAGCGTATCCCAATCGGTATCGTCCATTTTGAGCAGCATTTGCGCCAAACCGGCACCGGAATTCTGCTCTTCGGCGGACAACACGGAAGAGAAAACAAAAATGAACACGGCAAGGATGATAAACATCTTAAAAGGCGTTGCCGACTTTCCGGGCGCGTTTCGGCTTGTCAATGTCAATCCCGCACGCAACACCGGTCTGAACCAGCAGATTCCAGCCCGCCAAAAGTTGGAAATACTCCGTATAGCGTTTAAT
>JAISJZ010000043.1 GCA_031261125.1 Planctomycetaceae bacterium
GATAGAGATATTCTGCGGTCTGTTCGACAGCACCGGAAAGAGCGTCTAATTCGGCAAGTGCCTTTTCCGGTTCGTTTTTATAGCGATAAACCTCGGCTTTACCGAGAGTACAGGCATCTTTGCCGTACCCCGCTTTTTGGGACTGGTCGTAGTATTTCAGGGCTTGGTCGTATTCTTGCAGGGCGAAGCAGGATTTGGCGAGATAGAACAGAGCGAGCGCACCACTGTCGCCTTTTTTCAATTTTTCGGCGGCTTTATCGTACCGACCGGTCAGATAAAAACCGACTCCGAGGCGGACACGACCGGCAGGACTCAATTCTTCCCGGTTTTCTTTGTCTTCCAGTTCACCGACTGCTTCCCGCAGGGAGTCGAATACCTTGGAGTCCGCCCCGCAGACGGCTTGCGTTAGCCGTTCTGTTTCCTTCGGACCGAAGGTTCCGTCGAACAAGACGATTTGTTTTAGGTCAAATTCAGGTGCTTGGGCTGCCATTCCGTTTCTCGTTAATGGAATTTCACGTCATTCTGGGCTTCCCATTATACTTTATTTCACCGGCAATGCAAAGGGGGATAGGATTATTCCCTTTTTCTGATAGAATCTACCGTCCGTTGCCTACCGACCGCACACAACTAATGAACCTTCAAACCCGTTTCAGCGGTATTTTGATGCCGCTTTCGTCATTACCCGCTGGTACTGCCGGCGGCTCTCAACTCGGTTCTCACGCATTTTGCGGCGGTCTTGGTGCGTCCGCCCGCCGGTTTGCCGATTTTCTGCAATGTGCCGGTCAGTCCGCTTGGCAGATGCTTCCCGTCAACCCGATTGACGAGTGCAACTCGCCGTATGCAAGCGTTTCGACCTTTGCCGGCGACCCGTTGTACATTGACCTCGATGATTTGGTGCAAGAAGGATTATTGTCAGCGGCGAAACTTGTTCCGCCGGAAACAGACGCAACAAGTTTTGCCAACTACGAGAAAGCCCGTGCGTTTCGTGAACCGCTGTTGAAAAAAGCATTTGAACGGTTCCGAAACGGCGGCGGAACGAAATACCATCATCAGCAGGAAAGGTTTCTTGCCGAAAATCCGTGGGTGAAGTCCCACAGCGAATTTGCGGCGTTAAGCGAACAATATGGTACCGCTGATTGGACAACGTGGAATGTTAGCGGCGGGGGCTTGTTTCAGCACCAAAGCGGAACAAGTTTTGATTTTCACTCATTCCTGCAACTCGTTTTTTCCGTTCAATGGGACGAGTTTCATAAGTATTGCAGTGAGCGGGGCATTTCGCTTATCGGCGATGTTCCGATTTACGTTTCGTATCACAGCGTTGCACCGCGGACACAACCGGAATTGTTTCAACTTGACGAACACGGTAAAATGCTCCGCGTTGCCGGTGTACCGGGCGACAGTTTCAATCCCGACGGACAACGCTGGGATATGCCGCTCTACGATTGGGAACAGCACAAGAAGACAGGATACTGCTGGTGGAAACAGCGTCTTGGCAACGCCTTGAAACGATTCGATGCAGTGCGTCTCGACCACTTCATCGGCTTTTACAATTATTTCAGTATGCCGCCGGAACATAATCCTGATGATTTAGGTTATTGGGTGCCGGGTCCTGCGGACGATTTCTTCGATGCTGTGTTAGCGGAATTTCCAAACGCTCAACTCATTGCCGAGGATTTGGGCGTAATGAATCAGGGCGTTCATAAATTGCGGGACAAGTACCATTTTCCCGGTATCAATGTGTTCCAATTTTTTTGGGATGACCGCGAGAACACGGACAAGACGGCTCTATGGAAAGTCAACTCCGTTGTTTGTACCGGAACGCACGACACGAACACATTGGCGGGCTGGATTGAAGAAGTCGAAACTGACGACCGCAGCGATAAGCCGGTCAAGTTTTGGGATTACGGTTATCTGTGCGGGTTGTTAAAGCCGTTTAACCCGCCGCGAACGGGGGACGGGCTAACAGGGCTGAACAGTGATGCAATTATCCGTAAGGTAATGAGTTTGCCGGGCAATGCTGCCGTGTTTCCGATGCAGGACATTCTCGGACTTCCGAAGGAGGCACGGATGAATTTTCCCGGTCACGCTGAAAACAACTGGCTCTGGCGTTTGGACGGCTCTTTGCTGACGGACGAATTAGCGGACAAGTTGCGGACTTGGACGAAAGAGTTCGGACGATAAAACTACTTCTTTACTTCCAGCGTTAACTTGTTTTCGCCTTTTTGAATCGCTGCTGATAGCGGCGACTTGCCGATGTTGGTGTAGTTCACCGGCACCGTTTCTTCGCTTGATGTAACCTTTATAACTTCGCCGGTTTCCGGTTTGGTGTAGGTTTGATTTGACGGTTTGCTGACCATTTTGCTGACTGTTACGGTGTAATCGCCGGCAACGATACCGGGGTCGCCGGTCGAAAGCGTTTTGACACCGGTCAAGTTGCCGCTTGCATCGGTACTGCCTGCCGCCAGTTCGCCGGTTCCTTGACTCTTCGGCGTGAACCGGACGGATGCTCCGTCAAGCGGTTTACCGTCGAACGTTATAGTGCCGCTGACCGGATTAACTGCCGGTCCCGCTTTGCCGCAGCCGGAAATGAGAATGAATAATGAACAGAAAACGACGAAAGACAGAGTTCTCATAAGGATTGTCATAAAAAAGTTTTTTCTATAATGAGCGTATGTTTCCGATGAGGAGAACAAAGATGAGTTTATCAATGCGCGGAATGCCCGGTTTTTAAGTGAAAATACCGCCGCGAAAGCGGCGGCAAAACGGTTCTGTGAGAAAACATTACGGCACGGCAACCGATTCGTTGCAGTTGCGGGTACCGATTGCCCCCCAAACGCCGAACGTTGAAGCCGTTGAAAGGTCGCGGTCATAACCGCCGTGTCCCGACGGTCCGTTGCACGCCGTTTGTATTCCGCTGTTAACCGTTTCGGAAATGAATTTCACGGCACCGTCCATCAGGGCGACATTGACACCTCCGGGATGATAACTCGACGCGGTGTGCAGTGCGAACCACTCCCAATTTTCGTTGGCACAACTCGGCGAATTCGGCGGCAGCATCGTGTTAAACCCTGTATAAGATTGCCTGTTGTCGCCCCAACGCCGACCGTTGCCCGATGCGGCTCCGACATAACCGGACACCGTTGTATCAATCGTTCCGTTTTGCCCGCGGAAAACGGAACAGTTTGACGGAACAAAGTTATCGGGAAATGCGGACATCGTTACTGTCGCGGACTTGTACCGACTGTCGCCGGAGCGGGAAATGCAGCCCTCGGAAAAACCGATAGTGTTGCTCAATCCGTCGGAAATAGCGGCAAAAGTCCGTTTGCCGACCCACTGCGTCCGGTCTGGACGTTCCGAGCAAAACACGCCGCGCCCGTACCAGTCCTGCGGAGCGTTAATGTCGCCGAAATTATTACACAGGTAATTGGTACGTCCGGGATTACTGCCGTTGCCGGGGTCGCCTTGATTGACGACCCTGTTCATTCCGCTTGTTGGTCCTTCGCCGTCTGACGGGCAAAGAAAATACGAGATCGAAGCGGCAAAAGCACTTGTTACATAAACGTCCGCATCGTTTTGGCAATAGTCCCGCCACGGAGTTGGCGTATGCGGGTCGTCGCCGCCTTTCTTCTGGGCAACCGTCATTTGCGAAACAAACGATTCGTGCAACGCTTGTTGTTCAATAAATGGCAGCAACGCAACGAACACGGACAACACATCCGCCCCGTGAAGCCGTTGACCGTCGTTGACTCCTGCTACGGCATACGGCAGGCAGTAATCTGCTGCGGGCCATCCGTGCGACGGCAGCCGCTGCTTGGAGTCGTGAACGTTGTGGACGGAAAGTCCGATTTGTTTGAGGTGGTTTGTACACTGCATCCGTCTTGCCGCCTCACGGGCGGCTTGTACAGCGGGCAAGAGCAAGGCAATCAGTACGCCGATAATGGCAATAACAACGAGCAACTCGACGAGGGTGAAACCTGTGCGCACTTTCATTGGAAGGTCTCCTTGTGAAAAAGGGGTGAGTAAAATACTTCGTATAGCACACGGTGAACGCAACGTGTGCTAAACGAAACAATAGAGTCAATAACAGAACGTAAGTCGAACGAGAAGGCGG
Organism: Planctomycetaceae bacterium; assembly: GCA_031261125.1. Lineage (GTDB taxonomy): Bacteria > Planctomycetota > Planctomycetia > Pirellulales > Thermoguttaceae > WRKP01. The sequence goes on from JAISJZ010000043.1 coordinate 4,112, forward strand.
AAAAGGCAAATTTTACGCTTTTTTGACGTTGCGTATTTCGCCCCCCCCCAGTGGAACATTTGTACCGAACAGAAAAGAAATCTCAACTTTCATTGTGTTCCTATTCTACACCGCCGGAATGATAAAGTCAAGAGAAAAATTTCCGAAAGAGTAATTTCAGGGGACTTTTTTCAAAAATTTAC
>JAISJZ010000049.1 GCA_031261125.1 Planctomycetaceae bacterium
GCGCTGACAGCAGCGGTGCAAATCGGAATGGTCGTGTTGAGTCCGTATGCCGGTATCGGTGCAATTTTCCGAATCGAGCCGCTGTCGCTGCCGCAATGGTTGGGCATTGCCGGTATTACAGCAACGGTTATACCGGTCGCTTGGTTAGCGAGAAAGTTGGTCAGTAAGATTTAGGCAACATTCCATTCCGTTCCCTGCGGGGTGTCGGTCAATGTAATTCCGTAAGTTGTCAAATCCTTGCGGATTTTGTCGGCGGTCGCAAAGTCCTTGTTTTTCCGTGCTGCCGCCCGAAGTTCGATGAGCAGCGTCATCAGATTGTTGACCAGCCCCTCGTCAGCCGGATTTGCACAATCCGGTTCGTTCTGTTGTTTGATAAACAAGCCGAGCGTTGCGGACAGTTCCCGCAGCACCGCAGCACCGGAGAGCAAGTCCTGCTGCGCCGCCGAATCGGCGGCTAAACGGTTCAGTTCGCGGAGTAAGTCGAACTGCACGCCGACCGCACCGCCGGTGTTAAAGTCGTCGTCCATAAAAGACAAAAACTTTTCCTTCAAGCCGATGATTTCGTTATTCGCCCCGTCCGCTTGCGGCGAAGTTCCCCGGCGGCTAACGTATGTCAAGGCGTAAAAACTCTTTCCGGTGATTTGCTCAAACCGCTTGAAAAACCGGTAAAAGCCGTCTAATCCCTTGCCGACTTCCGCAAGACGTTCTTCGCTGTAATCAATCGGTCGGCGGTAATGCGTTGAAAGAATGAAGAACCGAATCAACTCCGGCGAATATATTTTGAGCATATCGCGGAACGCACTTGCCCCTTTGGATTTGCTGATTTTGTTTGCTTCTTGGTCGGCAGTCGGATTCGCGGAATAATACGGATCGTCACCACTTTTCGTGTTCCGTCCGCCGAGTTTGCCGGTTTCGCTGGATGCCTGCATTAAACCGTTGTGCATCCAATAGTGGCACATCGGTTTTCCGAACCGGGCTTCGCTTTGGGCAACTTCGTTTTCGTGGTGCGGAAACTGCAAGTCCAAGCCGCCGCCGTGAATGTCAAACGTTTCTCCCAACAGGCAACTGCTCATCACGGAACATTCGATATGCCAGCCCGGTCTGCCTCTGCCCCACGGAGAGTCCCACGCCATTTCATCCGGTTCCTTCGCCGCTTTCCACAAAGCAAAGTCAAACGGAGTGTGTTTTTTCGCCGCGGTACTGCCGCCTTCGCCGTTCATTGCGTCAAGCGAACGGTGCGACAACTTACCGTAATCGGGAAACGCCCCGACATCGAAATACACATCGCCGTCAGAAACGTAAGCGAAGCCCTTGTTAATCAGAACGGTAATGAAGTTGATAATCTGGGGAATATGGTCGGACACCTTCGGAAACGCAAAGACGGATTCTTTCACGCCCATCGCTTCGAGGTTTGTCCAGTAATCGGCAGTCATCTCTTCGGCAATCGCTTGAACGCTTCTGCCGGTCGCCTTCGATTCGTTAATCAGTTTGTCGTCAACATCGGTGATATTGATAATCCATTTGACAGTGTATCCGCTGTACGTCAGGTACCGCTTAACAGCATCGAAAATCACGGGACCGACAAAATGCCCGATGTGCGACGGCTTGTAAACGGTTGGACCGCAGGTGTACATCCCGACTTTGTCCGGTTCAACGGTCTTGAATTCTTCTTTCGTTTTCGTGAGGGTATTATAGACGCGCAGCATACTTTTGTTTCGTTTAGCCGCCGTTTCAGCGGCAAAGTTAAAATACGCTGGAATTGTAGCGATTGCGGCTGAAGAACGCAAGAGTAAATACGCTGCTGTCCGGCAATATTCAAAAGAACAAGTCCCGCTTGTCGGTACTGCGAATCTTCTCTAACCGCTGTACCAACATCTGTTTGCGGCGGTCGTCCGGCAACTTCGCAATTTCTTGCTCGACCAACTTTTCGCCGACCGCTTTTGTCTCCGGTGATGCAAAGTCCTGCAAGTATTCTTGCAGCGTTGACAACGCATTGGGCGTGCAAAAGTCCTGAATGAAACCGGGCTTCGCATATTCCATAAACACTTCGCCAGTTCGTCCCAAACGATAACAAGCCGTGCAAAAACTCGGTATGTAACCGTTTTCCAACAACTCTTTCACAACCGTATCCAGCGAACGGACATCGCCGAGTTCAAACTGTTCGCGGTTCAATGCCTGCTGTTGTGCATCCACGGATTCCGAATTGATATCTTTGTATCCGCCGATTTCGATGCGTCCGCCGGCATCGAGTTGCGATACGCCGAAGCCCAACGCCTCTTGCCGGACGTTCGCCGGTTCCCTCGCCGTAACAATCAAGCCCGTGTAAGGAACCGATAACCGCAAAACGGCAATCATCCGCAGAAAATCGCGGTCGGCAACGTTGTTGTCAATCACCTCTTGAATGTGCAGTCCGCTCGCCGGTCGTATCCGCGGAAAACTTATCGTATGCGGTCCTACGTTGTAATTCGACATCAGATGAATAGCGTGCGCCACCAGCGACAGAGCGTCAAACTTCCAAGACGCAAGTCCGAACAGCGCGCCGAGTCCGACATCATCGCAGCCGCTTTCGATTGCCCTTGCGGGGGAATCAAGCCGCCACATAAAATCGGACTTGCGCGTACCGGCAGGGTGCATCTTGCGGTACGTCGGCTTGTGATATGTTTCCTGAAAAACCTGATACGTTCCGATACCTGCTTCTCTCACAATTTTATATCCGCCGTGGTCAAGCGGTGCAGCGTTGATATTGACCCGCCGCAACGAGGAAATGCTGCCCGTCTTCGGCGAACGGTACTTGACGGAATAAATTTCGCGGACGGTATCGGCAATGTACTGCGCTCCGTAATTGCGGTGTTCACCAAAGACGGCAATCGTCCGCTTTTGCCCCATTGCCAACATTCGGCTGACCTGTTCGTGCAGTTCTTCCACGGTGAGTGTGTGCCGGATTTGTTCGGCATTGCTCCGGCGAAAACCGCAGTATTGGCAGTCGTTCATACACAAGTTGCCGACATAGAACGGGGCAAACAAAACGATGCGGTTGCCGTACACATCTTTTTTCAGTTGCCGGGCAGTATCGTAGATTAACTCAACAAGTTCGGGTTCATCGGCATTGAGCAGCGCGGCGGCTTCGTCAAGGTTCAGGGCTTGTTTCGCTTTGGACTTGGCGGCAATTTCTCTGATACGTCCGGCATCGGACTTCTTGGACAAAAGTTCCCCGAATCGAACATCGTCAATGAAGTCGAGCGCACTGTTGCTCAACTTCGACATATCGGGCAAAGAAGGGGTTGACATAGAGTTCCTTTCGTTATTTAACCCGCTTGCCTGCCAAGCGGTACGTCCATTGTACCGCCTTTTTTGAAAAGAGAAAGCGTGTGCGCTGAGCAAAGTACGCGCCGATTAAAATAAACCGGCGGCTAAACATTATCTTGCGAACAGCAGTTCTGTGTAGGTCGGCAAGGGCCACAACTCGTCATCGACCGCTGTTTCCAGCGCATCGACTGTCTCACGCAAACTCACCATCGCCGGCAAGACCTTCTTGTGGTAATACTCTGCCGTCTTCTGCACTTCGCCCTCCGGTACTTTCGACAAGATGTCCTTCAACTTGCCGATTTTCTCAATGAGCGCGTCAATGAGTTTATCCACATCGTCCGTCAATGCCTGCTGCGTCTTCGTCGTCGCCGCCTTCACCAGCACCTTCTTGTACTTTAACGCTGCCGGTAAAATCTGCGTTGCAGCAATTTCCACCGCCGCGTCCGCCTCAATCTGAATCACTTTAACATAGTTCTCGGCGTAAATCTCGTGCCGGCTGTCGCTCTCGACCTTCGTATAGACACCGTACTTCGAGAACAAATCCACCGCCTTCTTGCTGTTAATGAGCGGCAGACAGTCCGTCGTCGAAACCAAGTTCGGCAAACCGCGTTTCGCCGCTTCCGCTTTCCACTCGTCGGAGTAGCAGTTGCCGTCAAACAGCACCGCTTTGTGTTCTTTCACTGTTTCGATAATAACATCGTGAACGGCAGTGTTGAAATCTTTGCCCTTGCCCAGTGCTGCTTCCAGTTTGCCCGCCAAGTAGTCCAGCGATTCAGCGACCACCGTATTCAGCACCGTTGTTGAGTACGCCGGATTTTGGCTCGAACCGACAGCACGGAATTCAAACTTGTTGCCCGTGAACGCAAACGGACTCGTCCGGTTCCGGTCGCCGCTGTGCCGTTTAATCGGCGGCAGTTGCGAAACACCGATTTCAATCGGCGGCAGTTTGCTTTTCACGTTCTTTGCCGCCGTTCCTTGGGCGAAACTTTCAAAGATTTCGCTCAATCCGCCGCCAAGGAAGATGCTGATAATCGCCGGAGGTGCTTCGTTCGCTCCCAACCGGTGGTCGTTGCCTGCCCCGCTGACGGAAGTCCGCAACAGGTCGCCGTACAGATGCACCGCCCTAATCACCGCTGTTGTGAAGAACAAGAATTGGGCGTTGTCAACCGGCGTTTCGCCCGGTTCCAGCAGGTTCTCGCCGGTGTCCGTAGCGATTGACCAGTTGTTGTGTTTGCCGGAACCATTGATGCCCGCAAACGGTTTTTCGTGCAGCAGGCAGGTGAAGCCGTGCCGGGTTGCAACGTTGCGGAGTGTCTGCATAAGGAGCATTTGGTGGTCTGCTGCCAACACTGCCGGTTCAAACAGCGGAGCGACTTCAAACTGCGCCGGGGCAACTTCGTTGTGCCGGGTGCGGGCAGGAACGCCGAGCAGGGCAAGTTCGTATTCGACTTCGGTCATAAAGCCGATAACCCGGTCAGGAATCGAACCGAAGTAGTTGTCTTCAAGTTCCTGTCCTTTCGGCGGTCTGGTACCGAAGAGGGTGCGTCCGGTGATGACGAGGTCGGAACGCAAAGCGGCGAGCCGGCGGTCGATGAGGAAGTATTCCTGTTCCGCTCCCATTGTCGAAAAGACGTGTTTCGGAGCGAGGTTGCCGAAGAGTTTCAGCACGCGGAGTGCCTGTTTTTCAAGAGCGGCTGTTGCCCGAAGGAGCGGGGTGCGCATATCGAGGGCTTCACCTGTCCAACTCAAAAAGACGGTCGGAATGACGAGCGTTGCCCCGTTTTTGTGCCGGTAGATGAATGCCGGACTGGTCGGGTCCCAAGCGGTATAGCCGCGGGCTTCAAAGGTTGCCCGAAGTCCGCCGGACGGGAATGACGAGGCATCCGGTTCGCCGCGGATAAGTTCACTGCCGGAGAATTGACCGATTGCTTTTCCGTGTCCGTCGGGGAGGAGGAACGCATCGTGTTTTTCGGCGGTGCTTCCGGTGAGCGGCTGGAACCAATGGGTGAAGTGTGTTGCCCCGTGTTCGATTGCCCAAGCGAACATTGCTTTGGCAACAACGTCGGCAATCGCCGGGTCGAGTTGCTGCGAATTCTTGATGGTCTCTTGGAGAGATTCAAACACCTTTTTAGGAAGACGTTCTTCCTGGACTTTTTCGTTGAAGACGTGATTGCCGAAAAGGTGATTCAGGTCGGCGGTTTTCGCTTTGAAGAGCGTGCCGTCCGAGTTCGGGTCGGCGGCGATTGCGACAAGCGTTTTTTGACGGACGTTTTGAGCGGACATAGTTGTTCCCTAAATTGGTTAACTGAAAGTGAAGAGAATAGACAACATAGTACATTAGGCAAAAAATGTGCCGAAATTGAAAGAAATGCGAAAAAAACGGGAAAACCGTTGTTTTGACAAGCGTTTTGCTCGTACAACGGCTGTAGATTTTTCGGCACAATTGTTTGCGAGACAAATTTGTCGTTTAATCGGCATTTTAGAACAAATTTGTAAGCGGCGTTAGCCCTCAGCCGCTCACAGCGGGATTAGATAACGTTTTTTGCTCTTGACGGATTTTCCGATGTTCCCTACTCTCCGTTTATGCGGTACTTTCATTTTGTCCTCATCGTTATTAGTCTCCTTGCGTTAGGAAAAGTTAACGCGCAGGTTTGGGACGGCTACAATAGTGCCGTCCGTCCGCCGATACCGAATTCCGTCCTATTTCCGAATCAGCCGGCGGAACCGCAGACCGGCTTCTTTTTGTTGCGCACCGGCTTGCTGATGCAAGGCACCGCAACGAGCGAAGGTAAACGCTACACGATGAAGACGGATTTCGGAAGTATTCAGATTCCCGTCGAGAATGTCGAATTCGTGGGTAAGACCCCGCAAGATGTTTATGAATATAAGAACGGTTCCGTTAATCATCACAACTGCAATGAATTGATGAAGTTCGGCGAATGGTGCTTCAAAAACGGTTTGAAAGAACAAGGAATCATAATATTTCAGAAAGCGGAACCTCTTGCGCCGAATGATGCGGTGCGGAGCGTGATTCAAAACCGTTTGAACGCCGAAACAGTGCCGCCGGAGGCGGTAAAAGAATCAGACGGCAGCGACCTCGGTACAGCAGCCGGACTGAATGTTCCGAAATCAGTCGTTGATATGTTTGCAAAAAAGGTACAGCCCGCTTTGGTACAGCGGTGTGCGGCGGCGGATTGTCACGGCTCGAAGAGCGAACAGCCGTTCAAGATTAGTATTCCGCAGCAGGTTCAGGGAACGACAACGAACCGGAATTTACAAGCAACGCTGCCGTGGCTCGACTTGGATTACCCGACAGAGAGCAAATTGCTGACGGCGATGATTTCCAATCACGGTGGATGTAAAGTACCGTACAGCGTTGAATCAACACAGTACAACAATACCGTTCAATGGATTCAATTAACCGCCAAGGAATTGCCCGTCGAGCAACGCGCCCAACTTCCCCGCAAAGAAAGAACGGTTGAAAAATTTTCGGAACCTGCTGTTGCTGCCAAGACGGAATTTCTGCCGAAAGGATTTCAGGACATCAGCCAATCTTCAATACAGCAGCCGAAGTTGCCGAATAACGGGATTGAAACAGAGCAATCACGACCAACTGCAAACTCTCAACTTTTGACTGTTTCGTCCGACCCGCTTGACCCGGCAATTTTCAATGACAAGGAACACCCCAAGGTTGCAAAAAAAGTACAGCCGATTCGGTGAAAAACATCGGTCAGAATATCCGAATCAGGTCGCCGAGGATGCCCGGCATTATTAGCGCAACGGCGAAATCACCGGACTTAAACCGAAAGTCCGCTCCCGGCACTTCTACGCAGCCGTTGTGAATGACCGCTCCGAACAACACGCCCGGCGGCAGTTTAATGTTCCGCAGCGCATCTTTCGTAACTTCCGCCCCTTCCTGTACTTCCAACTCGACCACTTCCACTTGCCGATTGAATAGTTGCGTATTGCGGAACACCACTGCCCCTTTATTCAAAAAGCCGAGAACCTGATTCGCAATCACTTTCGGCGGAATGATCGCTTTGTCGATTTTCAACTTCTCCGTCAAAATACTGTAATCCTGCCGGTTAATGAGTACCATTGTCCGCAGTTGGGCGTTGTACTCTTTCACTTCCAATGCCGAAATGATGTTCTCTTCATCTTCCCCGGTGCAGGCGGCAAAACAGTCGAACTTTTGGATTTGTTCGTTTTGCAGCATACTTCGGTTCGTTGCATCGCCGTGAATGACCGTACAGTTAGGCAACTGGTTCGCCAGGTATTCGCACCGGGTACGGTCAACATCCATTATCGTAACGTTATGCCGCCGGTTTTGCAGAATCCGGGCAAGTTGCACACCGGTTTCACCGCCGCCGCCGATGAGAACCCGTTTTGGTTTCGCCGAAACCGCCTGAAATTTCTGTTTTACCGTTTCAATTTTATCGGCAGCACCAATGAGGGTGAGCCGGTCTCCCCGCCGGATAACGTCTTTCGCACCGGCAATGATTGCTTCAGAGCCGCGGCGGATAACGCCGGCACGGACATCCGGCGGAAACTTCAATTCGCACAACGGTTTTTGCATCGCCGGCGGCGGGTCGTCGAAAATCAGGATTTCCTGCATTTCCACTTCGCCGTTTGCAAAATGCTCAATCATTAAATCGCCGGTTGTACGGATTTCCCGCGCAAACTCCGCTGCCGTTAAGGACTCAATACTCAACAGCCGGTCGATGCCGAAGTGCTGCTGATAGTCAACGGTACTGGTGTCCCGAATGGAACGGGCGTAAACGTGAGCGGCTGTCCGGCGGACTCCTAATGTCTTTGCCAATGAAGCGGCAACGAGATTGACTTCATCGCTTTCAGTAACAGCCAAACAGATTTCTGCGGATGCTGCCGCCTGAAACAGTACGTCGGCGTGTGTTGCCGAACCGGTGATAACGCTCACATCGAGAGCGTCGTCCAGTTTCCGGGCGGTTTCGGCATCTTTTTCGATAACGGTAACATCGTGCTTATGGTCACAAAGGATTTCGGCAATCGTTGCGCCGACTTTCCCCCCGCCGAGTACAAGGATTCTCATTTATACTTTTGGGGTTGAGGCGGGAAACACAGTTTCCCGCTCGTGAAAACCACAACAATCCCAAATATAGTCAAGGGCTATGGGACACGACCTAGTATTTGCCGAAGTTCTTATCGTCTAAATCACCGAGGTCAATTTTGACTTCACTTCCGCCGGTGTGTCCGCCCCAATTATCTCCGGCAACCGGTGTTGCCGGATGTGCCGCCGCCGTCGGCTTGGGAGATGAAACCGGTTTGTTAGCGGCAGGTGTTTGTACTGCGGGCTTTGCTGCGGGTTTCGGAGCGTTTGCCGTAGCGGAACCCAACTTCGGAATCATTGGTTTTGCCGCCGGTCTGTTAGCCGCAAATGCTTGCGGCGCGGGTTCCGTTTTTTTCGGCGGATTGAAATCCGCCGCTTTTGAATTTGTTTCGCCTCTCAATTTGAATCTTGCGACCATTTCCTGCAAGTTCGTTGCCAATCCGCTCATCTCGTTAGCGGCACTGGCACTTTCCTCCGCTGCCTCCGTGTTCTGCTGCGTGACAGAGTCAATCTGCTGCAAACCGACCGTAACCTGATTGACCCCCTGCGCCTGCTCATTGCTGGCAACCGCAATACCGGCAACCAAGTCCGTTGTCTGCTTAATCTGCTCGACAATCGTATTCAGCACTTCGCTCGTATGCGTTGCGACTCCGCCGCCTTGCTGGATTTCCTTGCCGCTCGTCGCAATCAAATCGGCGGTCTCCTTCGCTGCTTTCGCACTTCTTGCTGCCAAGTTTCTTACTTCCTCGGCAACAACGGCAAAACCCTTGCCGTGCTGTCCCGCCCGTGCCGCTTCCACGGCGGCGTTCAATGCCAGCAGATTCGTTTGGAACGCAATATCATCAATCACCTTAATAACCCGTTGAATCTCTTCCGAGTTCTTTGTGATGCGTCCCATCGCTTCGGTCATCTGCGTCATTGCTTCCTGTCCTTCGGACGCGGCTTTCGTTGCATTTTGAGCAAGGTCGCGGGCATTGCCGGCATTTTCAGCGTTGGACTTCGTTTGACTTGAAATTTCACTCATCGAAGCGGTGATTTCTTCCAGCGATGCGGCACTTTCCTGCGCCCCGCTGGATAACGAAACCGCTGCCGATGAAACCTCGCCGGAACCCGTCGCCACTTGTTTTACGCTTTCGCTGATTTGGGCGAGCGTCTGATTGACTTGTTCGACCATTTTGGCAAGTCCTTGGTTCATCGTGTCCAAATCCCCTTTGGATTTGATTTTGACCCGCCAATCGCCGTCGGCAAGGGAGTTTGCCATACTGTCAACGCCTTGATAATCGCCGAGAATGTCGGCAAGGGCTTTGGCAAGGTCGCCGATTTCGTCCCGCCGTTTTTTGTACTCCGCCGGAATGTCAATCGCCAAATCGCCGTCGCGGGAAATCCGGTTCATAGAACCGACCGCAAAACTCAAACCGGCTACAATGTTCTTTGCCACGACAATACCGGCAACGATGCTGATAATCACCGCAACAATACAAACGAACAGTATGATATTCATTACCCAGCCAATCAGAGTTTCCATATCCGCAACCGCGCCGTTGATTTTCACCTTAATGTCTTCAAGAACCACACCAGCCGCTTTTTCAACAACATCGGCAACGGCACTTTGCTCAATTTGATTAGCGTCTAACGCTTTCATCTCGCCGCTGGAGACCTCGACGGCTTTTTTCCAATCTTCAATGGACTTGAGAGCGACACCCGCGGCGGCTTTCCCTTCGTCGGACTTGAGATGGGATGTTTTGAGGTCTGTAACAACGGCGGTCGTTCTGTCAAACACTTCGTTCAATGCTTTTTCGATAGCACCCCGTTTTTCGCTGTCCGCTAATTCAAAATCGCGGCAAAGAACCCGGAGCAGTTCATAATCCTTGAACAGCATCGTACATTCTTCGATAGTGAGCATCCGTTCATCTGTAACAAATTTGAGCGGTTTGCCGTCAACGTCCAGTTCTTTGGCGTTTTTATAAGCGACCTCCTTAATCATCTTTGCCATCACTTCGGTATTCTTGACGACATCACTATAAGCCGTTGTCCGTACTGCTTTCTGCGCATTGATTTTCTTGACGATTTCCGCAAATGCTTCGTCAATCGCCGTATATTTAAGGATACCTGTTGCAATTTTTTGGGCTTCGTCCTTATCGGCTTGAATGTGCATCGATACTTGTGCCTTTTTTACCGCTTCAACCACCTTCTTTGCCGCAATGGCTACCTCTTCGTGGTACTTGGGGTCCTGCGTCTCCGAGTGATGACCTGAAGCGACTTCGGCTTCATAAGTATAGTTCACGGCATCGTTTATATCGACGGACTGATTGACACGGCGAGCCACGTCTTTCATTTGTTCATTGATTTGCTGGAGCGCATAGAAACCGCCGCCGCCGACTAAAACGAGGAGAAGAGTTAATAAACCGAAGCCGACAAGCAACTTCTTACCGATTCGCAAGTTGGATAGCATAGCAATTTGTATAGTAGAGAGTTTAGGTGGCATATCAAACAAACACTCACGATTATTGTAGCATATTATTTACCGATTGTAAAAAAAATTAGAATATGTTCACCAAATTCTTTCTTTCGCCCGAAGGAGAGTGTGAAAGTTTAGTTGGATGGTTGAATTCTTTTGCTGTTTTGGTATAACGGCATTTATGAAACCGAAACCGAAGCGGGAGGATATTCCCGAAGGAAAATGTCCCTGCGATTATTGTCCCGGCAAGTGCTGCCGGTACTTTGCGCTGCCGATTGATACGCCGGACAACTGGAAGCAGTTTGACTATATCCGCTGGTTCCTGCTGCACGACAGTTCCAGTGTCTTTGTTGACGACGGAACGTGGTACCTGCTTGTTCATACGAAGTGCAAACACTTGGACGGCAAGACCAATTTGTGCTTGGACTACGAACGCCGACCGAACATCTGCCGGGAATACAGCAGTGCAAAGTGTGAGTACGAAGACCATTACGTTTACGACCAGTATTTCGAGTTGCCGGAACAGGTGGAAGAATACGCCGAAGCGGTACTGGGACAACGGAGAAAGCGATGATGAACATCAAAGACGGATTAACAGACTACCTCGAAATAATGCAGTACGCCGGTGTCAGTGCGCTGCCGCGCAGCGGCAGCAGCGGGCGGACGGCGGATAGAGAATTGGAGAAGAAGGAAGTTAAGAGCGAAGAGTTAAGAGTTAAGAGCGGGGAAGTTCCCGTGTCCAAATCCGAACAACTGCAACAACTTGCAGCCGAAGTTGCACAATGCAAACGCTGTCCGGTGCTGGTCAATTACCGGACACAAACGGTGTTCGGCACCGGCAATCCTGATGCGGAATTGATGTTTCTCGGCGAAGCCCCCGGCGCAGATGAAGACAAACAGGGAGTTCCGTTTGTCGGTCGCGCCGGTCAACTCTTGACGGACATTATCGAGAAAGGAATGAAACTGCGGCGGGAAGACGTGTACATCTGCAACATTTTACGGTGCCGGCCGCCGAACAATGCGTTCAAAGACCTGCACGATAACGAACCGGAACATTGCCGACCGTTCCTTAACCGGACGCTGGACATTATCAAGCCGAAGTATATCTGCTGTCTCGGTACGGTAGCAGCACAGAATTTACTCCGTTCGGATATTCCGATTAGCAGGATGCGGGGCAACGTTTATGATTATAACGGCATTAAAGTTGTTTGTACGTTTCATCCGGCGTATTTGCTTCGCAATCCGTCGGCAAAGAACGAAACGTGGCAGGACATTAAAGTGCTGATGAAAGAAATGGGATTGATGTAAATGATTTGCGCCCCGTAAAAAAATGATTAACGTGTTATTGGCGTTCGGTGCCAATTTGGGAAACCGGGAAGAAACGCTTCGGTCGGCGTGGAAAGAACTTGAAACGCTGCCGGATACGGAAGCGTTTCAAATCAGTACGTTTTATGAAACAAAACCGGTCGGCGGACCGCCGGAACAACCGGACTATGTCAATGCCGCCGGCACCATCCGCACGGAACTGCCGCCGGTGGAATTGCTGAAACACTTGCAGCAGATTGAGTACCGCTTCGGACGGGTGCGGACGGAACGCCGGGGCGCGCGGACGCTCGACATCGACATTCTGCTTTACGGCAGCGAAATCATCAATTTGCCGGAGTTGACAGTGCCGCACTCTGAAATGCTGCATCGGAACTTCGTCCTTCGACCGGTACAAGATGTTGCTGCCGATTGGATTCATCCGGTCAGCGGTTTAACGCTTTCCGCTCATTTCGCCGCACTTTTCGGTAAGTCAACGACATCATAGCCGAATTTCCGGCATCATTCTTTTCCGCAAAATAACAAATCTTGTCAAAACAGATTTATTTGTTATAATACTTTGTACTTGTTTTGTCAGTCCTTATCGGGATTTACTGCCGTATTAGTAATGACATTGCGCGGTAAAGGGCTTAAACATTCATCACAAAGGGAGACAACGCTGTGGACTCGATGAAATTGATTGTAACCATCGTCAACAAAGGGAAGGGGGAACTGGTAGCAAAAGCGGCTTGCAGTGCCGGTGCGAGAGGGGGAACCGTCATTCCGGGACACGGACTCGCCGTTAAGTTGATGCTGGGCATTTCCATTGAACCGGAAAAGGAACTTGTTCTGACCGTCATCAACGAAGGACAAGTTTCGGCTATTCAAGAGGCAATCTTAAAAGAAATTGACCTCACGCAACCCAACAAAGGCATTTCCTTTGTTGTCCCGCTGGATTCTGTCATCGGCATCGCCAAAAGTGAAAACTGATTTCGTTCCAGTCATTCCCCCTAATTGTTGAAAATCATTATGATTGGACAGATTTTTGCATCGGCACCGGAAGTTATAACAGAACATATGGAACGTGTCGTGTCAACGTGGCAAGTGATTGCAGCGGTTGTCATCTTTTTGGTGTGCTATGCGTTTATCATCTCGGAAAAAATCAATCGTTCTGTGATTGCGATGGTCGGGGCGTTGTTGCTAGTCAGTCTGGGAATCGTCGATTTGCACGATGCCTACACCAAACACATTCATTGGGCAACGATTTTTCTGCTGTTGGGAATGATGATTCTCGTCGGGATTGCGAATAAAAGCGGTATTTTTCAATATATCGCCATTTGGACGGCAAAAAGTGCAAACGGCGACCCCGTTAAGATATTAGTTCGGCTCGCAATACTTACAGCACTCGGTGCCGCTTTCATCGACAACGTAACAACCGTCTTACTGATTGCCCCGATTACCATTGCGATTGTGCAGGTGTTGAAAATCAGTCCCGTTCCGTTTTTGATTACCGAAATTTTAATTTGCAACATCGGCGGTGCTTCCACCCTCGTCGGCGACCCGCCAAACATTATGATTGGTGCTGCGGCAAAAATGACCTTCAACGACTTTCTGTTCCACATTACCCCCTTTATTGTCGCAGCCACTGCCCTTACCATTTTATTCTTGAAATTTTATTATAGAAAACACTTACACGTCGAGGAACAATATAAACAGGCATTGCAAGACATCAATCCGCGTGATTACATTCGGGATATTGCGTTGGCGAAAAAGTCCCTCTTTGTCTTCGCTCTGACGCTGGTCGGCTTTATGACGCATCAGTTTCTGGGGCTTGAACCGGCTACGGTGGCGATGGGCGGGGCAACGCTGCTGATGTTAATCGGTGTAAAAGAAAGCGATATGGAAGGGGTTTATCATACGGTCGAATGGATAACGATATTTTTCTTTGCCGGACTATTCGTGTTGGTCGGCGGCTTGGTCGATGTCGGGATTATCGAAAAATTTGCCAAGTGGACTCTTAATGTTACCGGCGGTAATCTCACTTTGACCTCTTTTGCAATTTTGTGGGCGGCAGGAATCGCATCCGCGTTTGTCGATAACATTCCTTTGGTGGCCACGATGATTCCTTTAATCAATACGATGGGAGACCCTGCATTAGACCCCGCATTAGCGGAACATCTCCGCACGCTGTGGTGGTCGCTTGCGCTCGGTGCCTGCTTGGGAGGCAACGGTACCTTGATTGCGTCGTCGGCAAATCTTGTGGTCGCCTCGGTTGCCGTGCGCGAAGGAACCCCCATTTCCTTTGTAGAATTCTTAAAGATAAGCGTTCCCGTAACGTTGGCATCACTCGCTTTGGCAACGCTTTATGTTTATTTCTTCTTTATCCTGCTGGGATTAGCATAATAACCGAAAAAATAACGGCATCGCAGAAATACTGTGTTACCGACCGAAGATACCGATGCGGAACAACAGCCAAAGAGCGGCAACAACTTCCTTCTTGTTAATCTTCGACGAACCGAAACGGCGGTCAACGAAAATAATCGGCACTTCCGCAAACGTTGCGCCGAGTTTATTCAAGCGGAACAGCACTTCTTCCTGAAACGAGTATCCTTTGGAAACGATACTCTTTTCGTCAAGTTGTTTCAGCAGCAATGTCCGGTAGCAGCGGTACGCTCCGCTGTTGTCCTTCGTCTTCAAACCGAGAAACAACTTTGCATAGAAATTGATGCCTTTGCTCATAAATTGCCGGTGCCGCGCCCAGCCCTCGACACCGCCGCCTTTGACGTACCGCGAACCGATAACAACATCAATACCCTCTTCCGCCTTTGCCCGAATTGCCGGCAAATACTTCGGCGGATGAGACAAGTCGGCATCCATATTGAGCAGAAAATCGTATCCATTGTTAACGGCGTATTTCATTGCTGCCAACGTTGCCGTCCCCAAGCCAAGTTTGCCCGCCCTGCGGAGAAGTTTTAACCGCGGTTCGGTCTGCTGTTGTTCGGCAACCCAATCGCCGGTACCGTCCGGCGAATTATCATCAACGACGAGAATATCTGCATCGGGGGCGTACTCGAAGATTTCTTTCGTGATGAGCGGCAGGTTTTCCCGCTCGTTGTAGGTTGCTAATGAAATTAAAAACTTGGACATCGTTTTCCGCTGTTTAACCCGCCGGCTTGCCGCCGTATCTTGTGTTTTCGGTATTGTACGATAAACTATACCGTTAATCTATATGTTCGCCGTTAACTGCGGGACAAGTCCCGCCGCTAACATTAACTTCAATGAAAATCGGCATTATCAGCGATACGCACGGCAGGTTAACCGAAACACAATGGGCGGTTGACCTTTTCAAAGAACAAGGCGTTTCGGCAGTGATTCACTGCGGCGACATCGGCAGCGTCTCCGTTGTCCACGCTTTCCGCGGCATTGAAACACACTTCGTTTACGGCAATACTGACGGCGAAAATGTTCTCCTGCATTACGCCGCCGAAGAAGACGGCAATCACCATCACCACTGGTGCGGTTCCGTTAAGTACGAAGGCAAGAAAATTTTCTTTCTGCACGGACACCAGTCCGAACGTTTTGAGCAGGAAATCAACTCCGGCAATTGGGACCTCATTTGCTTCGGGCATACGCATCAGCCGGCATTTGAGTTGTACGGCAGTACACTGATTCTCAATCCCGGCGCACTGTACCGCGTTGCCGCTCCGAGTGTTGCTGTACTGACGCTGCCGGAAATGACAGTCGAACGGTTCAGCATTTAACGGTACTTACTTAACCAGCGTCAGCGAGTAATTGCCGGTTCCCAAACCGATTTTTTCGGCGTGAGAAATCTGCGTACGCCAATCCGTTGTCGGATGAACGTCCGTAAAATGGTCGGCATGTCCGGCTGCGTCCTTATGGGTGTGCTTCCGTTCGTTCAAAATACTGTCTGCACTCGGCACAGCCGCGTTCACCGCATCAATACACGCCTTATCCAGCGCAACCGGGTCGAACGAAGCGAACATTCCAATATCCGGCACAATACCGGCATCGTTGGAACCGTGACAATCACAATGCGGCGAAACCTGATTGACAATGCAGATATGAAAATGCGGACGACCGTCCAGGACCGCCTGCGTGTATTCGACCATCTTGCAGTTCATCCGGTCGCAAGACACGTCAAACGCCGGGTCAATCGCGTGCTGATTGCAAACGCCGATGCACCGTCCGCAGCCGACACACTTGTTATGGTCAATCTTCGCTTTCTTGCCGGTGAAAGTGAACGCGTCCTGATTACAATATCTCGCACAAAGTTTGCAGCCGATACAGTTGGCGTTGACTTGCGGTTTGCCGTCGCTGTGCATTGCCATTTTCCCGCCCCGGCTTCCGCAGCCCATTCCGATATTTTTGACGGCACCGCCGAAGCCCGCCATTTCGTGTCCTTTGAAATGGGTAAGCGAAATGAATATGTCGGCATCCATAACAGCACGTCCAATCCGGGCGGTTTTGCAGTACACTCCGTTGCGGACGGGGACTTCGATGTCGTCCGTTCCTTTCAGACCGTCGCCGATAATGTTCTGACAGCCGGTTGCGGCAGCGGAAAACCCGTTTTCGGCGGCTGCGTCCAGATGGACGAGAGCGTTGTTCCGCCGTCCTACATAGAGAGTATTGCAGTCCGTCAAGAACGGAAAACCGCCGCGGGCTTTCACCTTATCGGCAACGGCTTTTGCCCAATTCGGACGCAGGTAGGACATATTGCCCGGTTCGCCGAAGTGAATTTTCACAGCGGCGAACTTGTTCTTGAAATCAATTTGTTCAATGCCCGCTTTGGTGATGAGCCGGTTCAATTTGCCGAGCGGACTTTCATCAACTTTGCAACGGAACGTTGTCCAATAAACTTTGGCGTTTGACATAGTGTTGTTCTTCTGATTTTTCACCGGGAAAATTTTTCCCCTCTTCCGCATCATTATATTGTCCGCGAATTATTTTTCAATGCCGTCTTTTCCCGCCTTGAACCGCACGGCAACGACAGAGTGTTTATCCGCCCCCTGCCGGTACTTGATGTACGTCAACGCAACAACCGTCCCGTCTGATAAAATCTGAATCCCCGGATAACCGCAGTCCCAACCTGCGTAGTTGTGCAGCAACTTCACCCGATACAAGCCCGGTCTTCCCTGTTTAATGTCTTCGTAAGTACCGACCCAAGCGGCAAAATGTCCCCGTGTCGGACTGTTAACCGCTTGGTCGCGGAACACGATAACCAGCAGTCCTTCTTTCGTATAAACGCCCGAATGCCGGTCGCCGGTTAAGCCCCACGGTGTATCAAGCGGCTTGCTCCACGTTGCCGCATTATCGGTGCTGAACATCATCATCGAACGCCCTTTGTGAACGTTGTCCCGCATCAAACAGCAAATTTCCTTTTTGTCCGGCGACCAAAATGCAAACGGTTCGCAAACGTGCCGTTCCGGTACTGCCGCAATCATCCGCGGTTCCGACCACGTTAAACCGCCGTCCGCTGTCTCCGTTTGAATGACGGCAATGCTCAACGACGGGTCGCG
>JAISJZ010000064.1 GCA_031261125.1 Planctomycetaceae bacterium
GCTGCAAACTTGCCAACAGCAGGGACGCAACGTGATGGAGTTCTTGCAGGATTGCACCAAAAACTTTTTCGACAAAATCCCTGCACCTACATTATTAAAAGAAGCGTGAACGGATACAATTAAACTATCGTCATCACATCGGGGAAACCGGCGATTTGAAGAACGCGGTTGACATCAATGGAAGGATTTTCGATGCGGAAGTTCCGCGTTCCGACTTGTTTGCAATGATACAAACAAAGCCGTAAAAAAGCGGAACAAATGTACCGGACATCCGTTAAATCGAACACAAGATAGGTTACGTCCCTGTCTTTGACAAACACGGTTATCGTATTAATTAACGTTTTACTGATTTCGTTACACGTTATTGTATCGAGGTCTCCGGTAAAAACGCAGCGCAACGTGTCTTCGTCTGTTTCAAAGGTCATCGAACAGGAAATAAGGAAGGAGAAACGAAAACGCCTATTATCCGTGAAACGCCGGCACTTGTCAACAGCATTGACTTTTTTTTCGGCAGGGATAGAATGGAACCCTCCTAACTCCTATCTGCTGCCGGAGCAGCGGCTACAATCCCTTACCCTTATCATCTCAATGTTCGGTAAAGTATTTGAACTCGGTTCAATAATGAAGCAAGCACACGAATTCGGCGGAAAAATTCACGAAGTCAACGAGAAACTTAAACAGGTGCGTGTCAGCGGTGCGGCAGCAGGAGGAATGGTGTCCGTTGAAATGAACGGCTTGCAAGAAGTTCTCAACTGTAAAATCGACCCGGTGCTGCTTAAACAGGAAGATGCCGAACTTTTGGAGGAGTTGGTGGTTGCGGCAGTCAATACGGCAGTGGAAGAATCCCGGCAGCAGCAGGCAGCAACAATGCGTTCACTGACGGAGAACATCGACATCAGCGGATTAAGCGAAACACTCGGTAAAATGATTTCAAAATAAAACGACAATGAGTATCACTGGTTTCACTCCGGTAATGCCCGGTGCGGTTAGTGACGCAAAAGCGCACGAACGCACGGCAGAAAGCCAAGAACGGGCAGTACAGTCGCAAGGCATCAGCGGCGACGATAAAGAAAGTGCCGCCGCGTCAAATGAACGGGACGCGGACGGACGGCAGGCGTGGCAGTGGAACCAACGCCGCAAAAAACCGCAGGAACCCGAAGAGCGGCAAGTTGCCGACATCACCGGTAAAACCGGTTCAACGCTCGATTTGAACGGATAAATAATACCGGCGAACTGCCGCGGATTACAACGCCGTCAAGTCAATACGTTTGAAGAAATATTCGGCTCCTTCGGATTGGATTTGGATTCGTCCCTTTTGCGGTTTGACTTGTTTTGCTTTATTAACCAGTTTTCCATTCAAAAAAACGGTGATAGTGTCTCCTTGGGCAACGCATTTTATCGTGTTCCATTCGCCGTGTTCCTTTTCGATTTCGTCTTTACCGCGAAATGAAGCAACATCCTTCCAATCGTGGTCGCGTCCGATTCGATTGATGCGTCCGCTGTGAATGGTCGTTTCAATGCCGTCGGGGTCGTAATCCAAACCACCTTTCGGCTGCGGTTTTGACGGCGGAGCCACCGTCGTTGTCAGGGAAAATTTTTCCTCATCCCCCTTCAAAGCCACAACGATAAAATCGCCGCAGCCGCCGTCGATGATATTACATTCGATTGACCGCATCCACGCCCCGCCAAAAGCACCGTCTTTCCCTGCCGAGTGAATCAGCAAACCGCTGTCAAACGCTTTGCCGACGCGGGAGGAATATGTTTTTGTCCCGGTTTTGAATTCGATTTCCAAGGAGTAATTTTCGTACTCCTCGTTTGTTGTGATACAGCCCCATTCCTCACCGGAAATCTTGAGCAAACCGTCCTGTACGGAAAACACTTTGTTGGGGTCGTCGTTCTTTCCTCTTTTGGCAAGGAACGTGTACCAGCCGTCAAGATTCTTTCCGTTGAACAGAGGAACGGAATCTTGTGCAAAAACAGGTAAATTTTGCACAAAAAATAACACGGTACAAACAAGAATAACCGTTCGTTTCATCATTTCGCTGTTGGGTTAAAGGGTAATTAGTGAACGGCGGTTATGCCGCCGGTTTAGGAGATAGTTTTTTATCGAGTTCGTCAGCAGGCAACTCCTTCCAAACCCGTTGAATCGTGTCCGCAACCATCGGGACAAGAAACGGATTTTCCTTCACGGCATCAAGCATCTTTTTCGTTGCCTCATATTTCTTTTTGATTTCGCTCTCTTTCGGCATCGCGTTTAATTCGTTTTGCAACTGTTCGACATTCACTTGTTTTTTGGCATTTTTTGCTTTCAACTCCTCCAATTCCCGCTGCTGTACGTTCAAATTACTGGACTCCTGTACTAACTTTTGCCGCTCTTCTTTCAAACTCCGTTCTGCTTCCTGACCGTCTGTCCGCAAATTGTTCCGTTGTGCGTTCAATTTGCTGATTTCACTCATTATTTCGCTGCGGGTTTGTGCCAACTGTTCCGAATCGGCTGTCTTTTTCAGCCAACTATTCAATTTTTCCGCAATGCGCTCCGTCTGCGGCGGTGTTAATTGCAGCAGTTGCTCAACAATTTCGGCAACAACGGGTTCAACACTTTGCCCCTTGACTTGTTTCAGTGCTTCGGTAACGGTCATTCCGGTAAATCCTCCAACGTTATCGTTTGCGTTCCGTCGTCCCGCATTATGTAATTGTCCGCCAACGCCGCCGCCAAATTGTTCATTTCGCGGGCGTTGGCGAATTTCGGATTCTGTTTCAGGATACTGATGTGTTCTAAAAGCAACCGTTCCGTATCCGGCGCGAGTTTAAGTTTATCCTTTTCCAACGTCATTTTCAAGATTTGCAAACACTCATTCGCCGTGTAGTCAGGAAACTCCACAATCAACGGAAACCGCTGTTCCCAACCGGGGTCAGCATCGAACAACTGCCGCATCGGTTCGGGATAGCCCGCCAAAACGGTAAAAACACGGGCGTTTTTCAACGCCGTTACTTCCTGCGTGATTTGAGCAATCACCTCTTTTGCAAAAGAATCTTGGTCCCGCCCGCCGGTATAAAGATTATGCGCCTCGTCAATAAACAGCACTTTTCCTTCTTCCCTCGCTTTGGTAAAAGCATTGATAACACTGTCTTTCGATTGTCCGACAAAAGACCCTTTCAATGCGGTACCGCCGATTTCCACGACATCTGTTCCGTCAATCAGTCCGACAGCATTAAATACCCTGCTCATATACCGGGCAATCATCGTTTTACCCGTTCCCTGATTGCCGATGAACCGCATATTATACCTCGTATCTGCTGTGAGTCCGTGCTTTTCATTGTAATCAATCCGTTTTGCAATCCGCTTGATTTGTTCTTTAACGCTTTGCAAACCAATAAACTTTTCGTCAAGTTCGGCAAGAATAGCGTCAGTCGTTGTTGCCCGCTTTACGGTCGGAACATCCGCGGCAGCAATCACCGAAAATTCACTGCGGGCGGCTGCGTTCTTCATCATTGCCTCAACGGTGTTTCTCGCACCGCCGGCGTTTTCCATCTTGCCGGTTTTGATTCGTGTTTCAATATATTTTTTCAGGGGAACGCAAGCGTCTTGTGCTAACAAATAATGTTCCGATTTCAGTATCCGTTCCGTGATTTGCAGCAACTCGTCCGCCGTGTAATCGGGAAACTCTATCGTGTTGTCAGGGTGATTAAACCGCCGCCTAATGCCGGGGTTCACATTCAACAACCGCTGTAAATACTCGCCGCCGTATCCCGCCGCAAGCACGGTCAATTCGTCCCGGTGGTCTTCCATCGTTTTCATCAGCACGTTTTCAAACGCTTGCCGCAGCCAATCGTCATCCGCAAACTGATACACTTCATCAACGAACAGCACGCCGCCCATTGCCTCGTTTATCTTCGTTTTTAATTTTTCCATTGCTTCGCCCGGATTGTATCCGCTCGAAATATCTTCAACGGAAATTTCAACGACTTTGTCCGACCGCCGCAAACCGAGCGCAAAGTAATACTTTGCCAAAATCCGGGCAACGACCGTTTTGCCTGTTCCCGGACTACCAAGTAAAAACGAGTGCAGCGAAAACGCCGATGTGTCCAAACCCGCATCCTGCCGCTTTTGAATCATCGCAGCAAGTCCGAAAAGTCCTTTGAGTTGTTCTTTCACGGAAGCAAGCCCGACTAAACCGTTGAGTTCTTTTTCGGCTTCCTGCAATGCTTGTTCACGTTTCGTTTTACTGTCATCTTCAAAGATTTGTTCCAGCACTTTCGGATTGGTCCCGTCCGTCATTTTGCGGCGTATTACGGAAACAATGTTATACATCGACAACTCTTTTGAAACGATATACTTTGCAACCCGCTGGACGTTGCCGCCGAGTCCGTACCGGCATTGCAAACGGGTCAGCAAAGCGGTGATTTCCGTCTTGTCGGGTTTGCAAACCGTGATGTCCACGACTTTATCGGCAAGTCCTGAAACGAGGCGGTCTGACGCAAGTGTAAATTCTTGGTCTGCGAGATTTACGTCATCACCGTATTTCATTTTTACGGGATTGACGATTAATACCGTTGCCGTGTCAACATTGCCCGGCTGCGTTGTTGTCCACTCGCGGATTGTTCGGACTTTCGCTTCGGATGCCGATGTTAGTTTGCCGTCAGCGTGTTCCAACTGCTTTTCAGCATTAAGCAAAACAATAAACGATTTCGTTCGATGCGGAATCAGACGGTTTTTAATACCGTCGAAGATTTGCTGTGCTTTGCTCGCCGAATTCATCTGAATTTGTCCGACAGCATTGCCCGCCGCATTATCAGCCCCAGCCGCTTGCGGCGGGGTATCCGTTTGCGGCGGAGCGGCACTTCGGTTCCGTGAAACACTTCCCGCCTTTTTCTGCGGGTCTTCACTTTTGCCTTGTATGATACTGTTGTATTTTTCCTGCATTTCCGGCTTGGCAAAATACAGTGTCATTTTTTCGTCTATTGCAACGGCGATTTCGTACCCTTGTTTGACGGCACAGTAGAGCAGAGCGTCTTTGATGTTATCGCAAACACCCCGGACGGCATCAGCAAAATACCAATCCGCTGTTTCGCCGGTCAGTACGAATTGCCGCTTGCCGTATTGAACTGCTAATTTTTCGTAAAGGCGTTTACAAAACATTATCTGCTCCGCTGCCTGACTTTCTCCTGCTGCCGAATCTGCTGTTTCACACGAATACCGTCTCCGTGAACCGGTTTGACATCTTTTGCCCGTCCCCAATCCGTTATGTCGAAATCCACAACGTCCGAAACCTTCGACTGTAAGTCAAGCAGCCGCTGATGACACTCCGTCTCCTGTCCTTCCGGTATGTTGTCAACATCAATGTTGACTTTGCCGTCCATACCAATCGCCAGCCGCATATCACCGGTTTCCCCTTTGCTCTTCGCAAAGATGCAGATATTGCCGAGCATTGCGTTTTCGCTGCCGTCGAGCGGTTCGTAATTCACGTCCGGTTCATCGTACTGCAAGTCCGTCAATGCCGCCGTGATAGCGTCCGTGATGATTTCGCGGTTTTCAAAGTGCTGCTTTGTTTCCAACGCCGTGCTGTAAAACTTCCGATACATCGTCACGGCTTCCCGTGCAAGTTGTGTTCCGGCTTCGTACTTCTTTGCATTAAACGCCGTTTCGGCTTGCTGTACGGACTTGTCAATCATTTCCGTACTTTCATTGCCGAGCCAATCCTGAATAAACGTCAGATTGTCCGCTTGCAATTCGCTCTTGGCACCGTCGATACTCGTCCGGGCATTTTGCCGCTGAAGTTCCTCCTGCCGTTCCGCCGCGGCTTTCTGCTGCACGATAAGAAGTGTTTCTTCGTAAACAAGTTTTGCACTTCGGGCGGATTCCGCCGCTTGATTGACTGCCCCGACCGCTTGGTCAGCCGCCGATTGTCCTTCGCTGACGATGCCGCGGACGGTTCGGGCCGAAGAACCGGTACTCCGCTTCGCTTCTGCAAATTTCTCTTTTGATTTAACATTCGCGGCATTAAACTTTCCGTTTAATGTTTCCGCTTCGGCAAACAATTCTTCGGCTTTTCGGAACACCTCTTCCGCATCTTTTTTTGTCTGCGGCGTTCCGGCGGTACTGCGGAGTTTTTTCAGTTCGTCTTCCGCTTTTTTACGGGCGGCGTCAAGCGACCGTTTTTCGTTTTGCCAACGCAACTCGGCATTGCTTATAAGCGACAGCACCGGACGCTCTTTTGAGACAATTTCCCGGCTCATATCGTCCTTATGTTTTTCGTGTTCCTTCATCGCTTTATCAATGCCGCGTGCCGCCGCTTGTGTGCCTTTATAGACACCGTATCCGACGAGTCCTGCTGCGATAACCGGTAATGCAACGACTCCGATTGCTGCCAATGCAAGTGCCGCGTCGCCCGACCCGCCGACTGACGCTCTTCCGCCTTTCGGTCCGCTCATCGTTTTCTCCTTTTAACTTTGGACAGAATAACAGGATTGTTTGAATTGACAGGATTTTCTTTTTTTGATTTATCCTGTCAAAAATTGAACGGCAACATCTACGAAAAATCAACATCCACATCCCGGCGGTGCAGTTCGGCTGCCAACTTGGCGATAAAGTCCTTCGACGGTACGCCGCTGAGGAACAGTTTGCCGTTTAAGTCCAATTCGATTTCGACCTGCCGCTCTTTCGCTGCATACCAAGCGTCTGATTCGCTGCGGTACCGCTCCGTCAAAAAGTGAAACCGCTGATTACCGCTGCCCCGCCAACGCTGACCATCATCTAATTCCTGAACGTATTGACCGTCAACCAACACGTCGATGTACGGCAAAACGGTACTCCTTTCAACATCGGCTTGCAACTCTTCGAGCGTATAACCGGTGTAACACAACACGGATAAAGTGCTGTCTTCCTTTACCCGATTCAAAAATTCCGCCAATTCGTTTGCCGGTTGAAAGAACGGGTCGCCGCCGGACAGCGTGATGCCGCCGATTCCCTTGCTGCCGCGGCGGGCTGTTGTCAATACCCAATCGGCAAGTTGTTCCGGCGAAACGGTTTCGTATTGCGCCGCTGCGTTCATTGTTTCAGCGATACACCCCGGACATCGGCGGGAACAGCCGTGAAACCAAATCACAGCACGTTCGCCGGGACCGAGAACCTTACATCGGGCTTTCTTTCGGGCAACCTGCATCATCCGATGTTCACGCCGTAACCTTTGGCAATTTCCAAAAGTCCGTGTTTGTATCCTTCTCCGACGGCACGGAATTTCCAGCCGCTGTCCTTACGGTAAAGTTCGCCGAACACAAATGAAGTGTCCGTTGAAGCGTCTTCCTGCAATTCAAAGCGGGCTTCTTCATTGCCGGTGTCCTGATTGACAATCCGAATGAACGCCGAAGAGACCTGACCAAAATTCTGTTTGCGCTCTTTATATTCGTGAATCGTTACGGTGAACACTACCCGCTGGACATCAGCAGCGACCTTGCCGAGTTTGACGAGAACGCTTTCGTCATCACCTTCACCTTCTCCGGTTCTGTTATCGCCGGTGTGGGCAACACTGCCGTCCGCGGATTCCAGATGATTGTAAAACACAAAACCGTCGTCGCTGCGGACTTTTCCGTTCGCCGCAAGGAGGAAGGCACAGACATCAAGGTCGAATTCGTCCCCCGACCCGGTGCGGACATCCCAGCCCAGACCAACGTGAACGTTAACCAGTCCCTTGTCAAGCAAAATGTTTTGACCTTTGGAAAGTGAAACTGCCATAGCACTAAATAGGAAAAAGAGGAAAAAGATAACCGTTTTTTAACGTTTCAATTATGTTATTGATAATCATAAATATAGTTTGCCAGCATCGCTTTACCGAGGTTGCTGCAAACTTTCTGTACCGTTTCAATCGGCACTCCCTTTTCGGACTTCAATATCACTTTAACCCTGTGATTCGCTTTGCCGCCGACCAATCCGTCCAATGCTGCCGCTAACGAACCAACCGTAATTTCTTTGCCGTTCAGCGTTAAGGTACCGTCCGCCGCAATACGGACCGCCGCCGAAACGGAAACCTCTTGGGACGCATCGGCGATGACATCCGCAAGAGCGGCACTGCCGCCGGTGATTTTACTTCGGTCTGCCGCTTCCATAAACGCAAAAATCTCAATCGACTCCTCCGCCGCAACCGGGGCTTTGCCTGTCTTGAAAAATTGAGCAATCTGTGCCGCCAGCGGTTCGTATCCGCCGTACTTGCCGGCAAGCCCGATGTCTTTGCTGCCGAACACAACCGCCCCGTAATCGTGTTTGCCGGTGCGGGTACCGCGGAACGTTCCGATACGTCCGTCCTTCCAAACACCGGCAACAACTTCCGTGCCGGCGGTTTGCGTTCTTGACACCGACACGCAGCCGGGACCCATCAGCGTAAAAAGCGTTTCAACACCGTGAACACCATACCAGAACAAGTCGGGATGCTTATCATTTATCGTGCAGGGACTCCACGCATCACAACCCAAAATATCACCGAACGTTTTTTCTGCTAAAACCTTCTGAAACTCCGGCGAGTACCGCAGCGAAGAAGCCGAAAACACCGGTACGTTCTTTTCCTTTGCCAAGCGGAAAATCGTTATCACATCGGCAAGCGTTCCCGCCATCGGCTTGTCAATGTACAGCGGTTTTCCGGCAGCAATCACCGGTTTCGCCTGTTCCAAATGCGGCCGCCCGTCAACGCTTTCAAGGAGAATACCGTCAACATTCGGCAGCATTTCCTCAATCGTATTGTAAACCTTCGCTCCGTCTTTGACTAAACCGTCGGCATATTCTTTGACCCGGTTCCAACTGTTCGGATTGTCGGGCATTCCGCCGGGATAAGCGGCAACGACTTTGAAGCCGTTGAGCGGTTCGGCAGCGTTCGGATTGTTAAATGCCTTGGCAAACGCGGGAACGTGCGATGTGGTTGTGCCGATGACACCGATACGGAACGGTTCCGCCGCCGCCGAAATAACTGCCGCTGCGGACAGAAAGACAAAAAGGAAAAGCGTCGTGTTTTTCATTGGAACATCTCGGTCAGGGTTATTTCTCTATCAATCTGCCACTACTCAATGTTGCGAAACGTTACTTTTTTCGTAACATTTGTTACGCCGCCGGCACAGGACCGGCAAGCGTTTCGTAGTCCGTCAACACCGCCGTATGTCCGCTCTTAACGAGTGCCGTCAAACATTCAATCACCGGAACGTTTTTGGTAATGAAATGTTCGGCAACCCTCTTTTTGCGTTCAACCGCGGGGCAAGCCCCTGCGACTGACGGCGATGCTTGCGATAAAAAGTAATGACCGGCAAGAACGGCAATCGCCGCATCAACCAGTTGTCTTGCAACTAAATCAACATACGCCCCGCTCTGCTGTTTCACAAACTCCACCGCCGATTGAATCTGCTCCCGTCCTTTGATGAGCGTTTGTTTCAATGCTTCCAAAGAAGCGTCGCTGAAATTCTTGCTCTCGAACGTTTCAAGATAAGTGAACAGTACACCGGATGTAATGCCCTTAATAGCGGCGACCACTTGCAGTTGACTGGTTCCTTCGTAAATGGACGTAATCCGGGCATCGCGGTAGTACCGTTCCGCAGGGTAATCCTTGCAGTATCCGCTGCCGCCGAGAACCTGAATCGCATCGGTCGAAACCTTGATTGCCCCTTCGCTGCCGTAATACTTGCTGAAAGGCGTAAGCATTGCGTTCAGCCGTTTGTACGTCCGGCTGTCTTTTTTGAGTTGCTTTTTTTCTTCATCGGAAAGAGCATCCGCATTGCGTTCCAGAAGCCGGTTGATGTTGTTTTCCAAGTCGCAAACCCTTGCGGTCTCGTATGTTAAAGCCCGCATCGCTTCAATCCGAACCTGCATATCAATGACCATTTCGGCAACCGGCGGAAGCCGTTCAATCGGTGCGCCGAACTGTTCCCGTGTATGAGCATAAGTCCGCGCCAAACGGTACGCTGCTTCGGCAACGCCCAGGGACTGCGCTGCAATACCCAGCCGTGCGCCGTTCATCAACGCCAAAACATAAGTGATTAAACCGAGTTTCCGTTCGCCGATGAGTTTGGCAGGCGTGTTATCAAACACCAATTCGCACGTCGGAGAACCGTGAATTCCCAACTTCTTTTCCAGGCACCGGACTTTGACGGCAGAACTTCTTTCGCAAAGGAACAAGGACAACCCGCGGCCGTCTTTGATGTCGTGTTCGCTTCGGGCTAGTACGAGCAGCACTTCACCGCAGCCGTTCGTGATGAAACGTTTTACGCCGTTGAGAACCCAACCCTCCGCTCTGCCGGCAGTGGCGGCTGAATAATCCGCTCTTAACCGCACGGCTTGTAAGTCGCTGCCCGCATCGGGTTCGGTCAACACCATTGCACCGGTTACTTCGCCGGACGCAAACTTCGGCAGATATTCGTCCTTGATTTCATCGCTTGCGAAAGCGTAAATGGTATCGGCAATCCCCTGCAAGCCGAACATATTCATAAACGAAACATCGCCGCGGGAGACGATTTCCGTCGCCATCGTGTAAATCAGAATCGGACAGTTCAAACCGCCGTACTTGCGGGGAACGGTGAACCCCATCATATCGGCTTGTGCCAGCCGGTCGAAGTTTTGCCGGACAAGCGGATGATACGTTACAGTACCGTCGTCGGCATTGTGCGTATTCCCTTTGAGGTCAATCTGCTCGGCATTGGGAGCAAGCGTTTCGGCGGCAATTTCACCGACGATTTCAAGAACACGCCGGTAGTTGTCAACGGCATCGTCCACATCCGCCGGTGCGTAGTCCGCATCGCCGTTCGGCGTTTCCCGTTCTTGCAAAGCAGCAAGTTCTTTCAGGTCGAAATAATCAAACAGGAATTGAATATCCTGATTATCGGTAAAAAAATTGGGCATCGAAAACGAAGTTTAGCCGCCGCTCCGGCGGCAATGATAGTTATGTTAAAACGACAACACGAGTTGCCAAAGGAACATATACACCTCGGCATCGTTTTCTTCCCAGACCTTTTCGACGATTTCTTCATCGCCTTTAATTTCCGGGAAATCTTTTTTGGCTTCTTCCCACGGGGTACAAACGCCGGGTTGAGTCGGTTTAATAGTGTCCATCGGAGTAAATCGGTAACAGGCAGTTAACGGCGTGCATTGTACGGCAAACAGAGAAAAAAAGCAAGCGGTGAGAATTTGCCGTCTTGATTTTTATGAAACGACCCGTTAGAATGACGTTTTTGGCAGATGATTCACGACCGACAGTCCATAATGAGCGATTCTAATCCGACTAGCGATGCCGTTTTTATCGGCGTTCACCTTGCTGCCGACCGCGTCCGTTCCGTTGCGGTTACCGAACACGGTGAAATTCTTGCCGATGCTGATACTCCGTATGCAATGCTGTTTAATCCCGTCACGGTTAAGGGACAACTCGAACTGAACCCGGAAGTATGGTGGGACGCAACCCGGCAGTCCATCGGTCAGTTAATCAACAAAATCCGTCCGCTCGTCGCCAGTCCGTCGCTGGTGAAAGCGGTCTCCGTTTGCTGTCAGCCGGGGGCGATTCTCACCGTCGATAAAGACGGAACGCCGCTGCTTCCGGTAATTCTTGCTGCTGACAACCGCGGTGCCGACTATGTTCAGAGTTTGAATTACCACGGACTGGAACACTGCCAACGGATGGGCTTCCAATTCAAGGCAGAATCCCCGCTGGCGAAAATTGCCTGGGTCAAAGAAAATCAGCCGGAATTGTACGAAAATGCGTTTTTTATTCATCAGGCGGACTACATCATCGGTCGGCTCAAAGGGGTGCCGGACACTACTGAATTTTCAATCGCCGTAAAGACAGGCTGCGATTTACTGGACGAGAGTTGGCCCGATTGGATTGATTACGATATGCACCTCGGCGTGCGCGACCGGCTTCCCCGGCTGGTTCACCTCGGCGAAAAAGTCGGCGTTGTCAGTGCGAAAGCGTCATCGGCAACCGGACTGCCCGCCGGGATCGCTGTGATAATGGGAACTGCTTCGGCAACGGCTTCGTTCCTTGCGTCCGGCGCGCGGAAACTCGGCGACATCCATTGTGAACTGCACGGCGGAATGACCATCAGCGGCATTGCCGCAAAGATGGTGCGCGACCCGCACGGATTCGTTCAGGTTTATAAACTGCCCGGCAAGGTTTGGTTCACGTCCGTAGAAAGCAATACCGGTACGGAATGGATTAAGGGCTGGTTTGCCGGCAGTTCCTTTAACGAATTGGAAGCAGCAGCCCAGAAACTTTTGCCGACAACGTACTTGGCATATCCAAACGTGAAAAAGGGAGAAACGTTTCCGTTTGTCAGTGCCAGTGCAGAAGGATTCATTTCACCGGCAACGGACAATCGGACGGCACAGTTTGCCTCGTGTTTGCAGGGGACGGCACTGTTTGAGCGGTATTGTTATCAGAAACTTGATAGGATTTCGGAAGTGAAAGAAACCCGCGGCGATGTGTATTCCGGCGGTGAACACAGTGCGTCGGATTCGTGGATGCAGTGCCGCGCCGATGTAACGGGGCGGGTCAATTACCGGATGGTCGGTCACGGCGGAGCGGCGTTCGGAACGGCAATGATTGCCGCAATGGGTTCTTTTTTCTCGTCGTTAGAAGACACTGCCGAGGCGATGCTGTCAACGGAGTCCGTGTTCTTTCCGAATTCCGAACGCACGGCGCAGTACAACGAGTTGTACGCCGGTTTTTGCGCCCTGATGGAAGAACAAGGGTACACGATTTAACTTACAAGAATATTGTTTCCGTTTTTTACTGCGGAATTTGAAGTCCGTATTTTCCGTTATTCCATATATTCCGTAGTTCTTTATTTGCGATGAGTTTGAGAAAAAAATCGGGAAACCCGGAAGAGACGTGGAGACGTGTGCCGAGTAAGTAGATAGGTTGACACGGGTTGCTGTTTCGGGCATAACAGTCGCCGCGACTTCCCGTTAACGGGAGATTGCGCTTCGTTTCCCGTTTGTTAACCATCAACCGCCGCCGAAACCAATGACAAATACCAAATCCGTCCGCAAGAATAACGCCCGTTCGCTCCATTTTGAGTCCCTCGAAAGCAGGGAAATGCTCGATGCTTCTCCGCTCGGTGTTGTCAATGACACCCCCGCCGTAGTCAATAGTATCTACACAAATATTTTGAACTTGTATAGATTAGCGAAGATGGTTAAAGTTCGCAGTATGCTATCGAAGTGAATTTTGGAGACAAGCGTCTCGTTCAGCGTTATTTTA
>JAISJZ010000096.1 GCA_031261125.1 Planctomycetaceae bacterium
AGCATCTTCATCCGCCGCCGCCGGTCATAGTCCGAAAGAGCGTTGTACTCCGTTAATTGCCGAACACCCGCCGATGCTAACAGTTGGTACCGCTCCTCCATCTTTTCAACCGCCCACGCCAAAATTGCCTCCGCTTTCCGCATATCGGTTACAACGGGGTGCATCAGGTGCGGTATCGTTCCATAAGGACTTAACTCTACCATTTTCGGGTCAATCATCAGCATCCGCACTTGTTCCGGCTCCCGCGTCATCAGAATTGACGAAATGATGGAATTCAGACAAACGCTTTTCCCGGTACCCGTTCGACCGGCAATCAACAGATGCGGCATCTTCGCCAGGTCAACGACCATCGGATGACCGGCAACGTCTTTGCCGAGGTAAATCGGAATGTTAAACTTCGCTGCCGCCTCCGGCGACAGTTCCATCACGTCCCGAAGACGGACGATTTGCCGCTGTTCGTTCGGCAATTCAACGCCGACGGTGTTTTTACCCGGTATCGGTGCAACAATCCGCACCTTCGGTACTTTCATCGCAATTCCCAAATCATTCGACAGTGCCGTGATTTTATTGAGACGCAGTCCTTTTGCCAAGCAAAGTTCAAACTGCGACACAACAGGACCGGTAGTAACATCAACGACTTCGACTTTGTATCCGAAATCGCCAAAAACTTTTTCGAGTTGTACCGCCTGCTGTCCGACCGCTTCCCGCTGTGCCTCTTCGTCAAACGGTTTTGATACCGTCAGCAGTTCCCGCTGCGGCAATTCGTAATTTTCCAGTTTAATCGGTTCCGCCGGTTCAACCGTTCTTTGTTCCGGCGGCAATTTTTTCACGGTATCGCTGAGTTGCAGGATTTTTTCGCGGGAGTTTTTTGTGCCGCCGCCCTGCGGCGGAAAACTTTGCGGTACGCGCGTTCCATTTTCTATTTTCCCGTCTTCCGCTCCTTGCTCCCTGCTTCTTTTCACCGGAATATCCGCGGCAAGCACGATACCGCCAGCCGCAATACAGAAGAGAAAAATTTCAACGCCGGGCGAAGCGACATAACGTTCCAGCAGCAGCGACACAACGGTACCAAAATAGCCGCCGGGACCGATTGCCGAACCGAAGTGAAAGAAAACGTTTTTTCCGAAAATACTAAATAAACCGCAAATACCGGCGGCGGCTAAACACAGTCCAAACGTCCGCAGGACGAGTTGGTTCAACGCTTTGCCGGTCAAACAGCGGTAAATGCAAAATCCAAGCGGAACGAAGAGTAAAAACGCCGTCCAGCCGATAGTATTGAGCAGGAACGACGACAGGTACGCTCCCAGCGGTCCGCTAAAATTTTCGATGCGTTCCGGTTTGGGAAACGCTTGAAAATCCGGCGGGTCGGCACAGGAATACCCTGTCAAACAGACGGCGGCGAAGACCGTCAGAACAAGTAATATGATTCCGATGAATTTCAGACCGAGCGGACGCATAACGGAACTCCCTTTGTTCCGTATATCGGCAATCTCACCGCGGGACTTGCCCCGCGGCTCAAACAACAAACGCATCGAGAACACCAATGAGGAACAAACCGATGGAAATAACCGCGTTCAAGTGAAAAAACGCAATGTTAACACGGACAAGGGCAACACTCTGCTCTTTCTTCGGCGTTGCAATCCAATGTTCGGCTGCAAGAATCACTGCTGTTACCGCAACGCCGCACCAAAACAGAACTCCGAACGGCGGATACACCAGCGGCACCGCCGCAAACAGCACAACGGCAACCGCCTGACACAATGCCGCTAACCGAAACGCCGCCGAAACACCGAAGCGACCGGGAACACTATGCAAGCCGGTTTTTTTGTCAAACTCCGCATCCTGCGTTGCGTAAATGATGTCGAAACTGGAACTCCAGAACAAAACGGCAAGCCCCAGAATCATCGGCGGCCATTCGGGAGGTACCAACGCTGTCGGCGGTCGGATAACAACCCACGCCGCCATCGGGGCAAGCATCAATGCTGTTCCGAGCCAAAAGTGCGCTCCCGCCGTCCACCGTTTCGCATAACTGTACAGCAGCAAAAAAAACAGCACCGGTACCGAAAACACAGCCGGAATAACATTCGGAAAAAACAGCAGCGTTGACGCGATGAAACCGAGAGAACAGCAGGTGGTAAAAATCCAAACGGATGAAACGGTTAAAAGTTTTTTCGGCAGATGCCGGTTTGCCGTTCGCGGATTTACTGCGTCAATTTTACGGTCGGCAATGCGGTTGAAACTCATCGCGGCACTTCGGGCAAACACCATACACAGCAGGATACCGGCAGCGTCAGTGAACCGCAAATGCCAAGCAGGATTTTCCGACAGGTTCAATTTCACCGCCATTGCCGCACTCAACAGAGCAAACGGCAGCGCAAATAATGTATGAGAAAAACGAATCAGTTCCAGATATTTTACGATGGTGTTCATTTAGGAAATTGTACATTGTATTGGAAAAAACGGTACCCTCTTGACAGCGTTCCTGCCGTCCGGGACAATGACGCTGACTATTGCCGCAACGCCGACGGCGGGCGGTTCCTGCGTTTCAATGTTTTATGCCGACATCGTTTTTCCAATATGAGATGCTGCCGACGACGTGGTTCTACCTGTCTGCGCTGATTATATTGGCAGCGTTCTTCAAGTTTAACCGGTTTTGGAGTATCCGCAATCTCGACCTGTTCGGCTTAATAATGCTCACACCCGGCTTGCTGCTGCTGGCAATGAACGACAATCAGTGGGGCTACGTTTGGCTGTTCGGCATCGGTCTGCTGCTTGCCGTCCGGCTGTTGTTCGACAATGTAATGGTACGCCGACCGCTGCTTGAACCCAACCTTACACCCGGCGGATTGACGTTTTCCTGTTTCTTCCTGTTTTTTTTCGTTGTTGCCGCCGTAACCGTGAACCGCGGCGACCGGATTGACACCGTCCGTACCGTTCGACTGGAACAAATTCTGACAACTCGGCATCTCGCTCAACAAACCGGCATCAATTTGGAAACCCGAACGCTGCCCCGAAATGAATTGAAGAATCAGCCGCCCGGTTTTTTGCCGTTTTTGGTGTTTTCCGAACACGTCAATCTGCTTTTTGTTCCGCCGCCGGGCATCCGCCGGGAAATCCTGCAACTGCCGGCGAAAGAAACAACCGCTGCCGTTTTGCCGGAACCGATGCTGGAAGAACCTGTTCCGGCGGCGTTGCGTCCCGCTGCTCCGCCGACTACGGGCTGGCTCATCACGGCGGTTAGTTCGATTGTTGCCGTTCACCTGCTCATTGTGTTCGGATTCATTTACATCGGACATTGTCATTTCGGCAATATCCGTACCGGAGTTGCCTGTGCTACGCTGTACCTCCTTGTTCCTTATTCCGACCAGATGCTCGGTCGGCTCGACCATTTACTTCCGGCGGCATTAATCCTTTGGGGCGTTGCGTTGTACCGCCGTCCGTTTTTTTCCGGTCTGTTTATCGGTACCGCTGCCGCGCTGGTTTGGTATCCTGTCTTTCTCGTTCCGCTTTGGTGCAGTTTTTATCGGCATAGAGGATGGATTCGGTTTCTCGCCGGTATTGTTTCGGCTGCTGTCCTGTTTATACTGCTGTTGTTGTTTTCACCGTCCGGCTTGGGCAATTACGGCGAACAAATCATTCATCTGTTAGGAAAAAGCAGTTTCTTCATATTCAGCGAAGCAGACGGCTTTTGGAGTTTTCACGACAACGTTTATCGGATTCCGATACTTGCCGTCTTTTTTGTTTTTTGTTTCGGAATGATTTTGTGGCCCTCGCACAAGCATCTGGCAACGCTGTTAAGTTGTTCGGCGTTGTTGATGCTCGGCGTTCAATTTTGGCAGATACATCAGGGCGGTTTGTATATTGCGTGGTATTTGCCGCTGGTGATATTAACGATATTCCGTCCGAATTTGGAAGACCGGATTGCTTCAAGCGTCGCGGTGTGATTGGAAACAAATTATTTTTTCCAAAAACGGCCGAACAATTCCGCCGTGATTTTCGTATAACTCGTATAACACTCCAGCCGGGCGGCTGTGCCGCTGGTTTCCATCGAAAAATGAAAAAAATCCTGCCCCTTTTGACCGCCTGTATCTTCGGTTTCACCGCAACCATCGGGTTGCTTTTCTTTGTGTTTTCAGGGGAAAAACCGTCGAACGCTCAATCGCTGCCGTTTATGCCCCGGCAGCGGGAGCAAACGGTGCCGCCGGTGCAAACGCCGCCGGCACTGCCGATTCCTGAAACACCGTCAACGCTGCCGAGACCGAACGAAAGTCCGCTGTACATTGAACGCTACGCCGAACTGCTGCCCGAAGAACGGAATTCAATTCAGGTCTATGAACGCTGCAATAAAAGTGTTGTCAATATCGACACACAAACAACAATCAGCGTCTTTCTTATCGGCGAATTTGACGAACCGGGGGCGGGCAGCGGCATTGTCCTTGATAAAGCGGGACATATTTTGACAAACTCGCACGTTATCAGTAAAGCCAATTCCGTGTCGGTAACGCTGTTTAACGGCGATGTTTATCCGGCGACCGTTGTCGGCGAAGACCCAATAACCGACCTCGCCGTTGTGAAAATCAAAGCACCGGAAAAAGATTTATTTCCGGCTGTAACGGCGGATTCATCCCGATTGCTCATCGGGCAAAAGGTCTATGCTATCGGTAATCCGTTCGGATTGGAACGGACGTTCACCGGCGGTTTGATTTCGAGTTTGAACCGTTCGATACCGGGGCGGTTCGAGGCGAGGTCGATTAAGGGGGTCATTCAGATTGACGCGGCAATCAATCCCGGAAACTCCGGCGGGGTGTTGCTGGATTCCCAAGGGCGGATGATTGGCATCAACACGGCGATTGCCAGTCAGTCCGGCGGGTCAAACGGCATCGGATTTGCGATTCCGGCGAACACGATTGCCCGAATCGCACCGCAACTGATTCGGAACGGCAAGGTTGTCCGCGGCGATGTCGGCATTATGAAGGTGCGGGAAGTAGAACGGGACGGCAAACGCGGACTGATGGTGATTTCGCTGGTTCCGAAGGGGGCAGCGGAAAAAGCCGGCTTGCGTTGTCCGAAAGTAACGAAGGAGCGGCAAATTTTGCGGGGGGCGTTTGTGATTGAAACGCCGAAAATTGATATGTCGGCGGCAGATATGATTGTCGCAGTGAACGGTTCGACAACGAAGAAGGCGGACGATTTTACGGCGGTGATTGACGAACACAAGCCGGGCGACAAACTGATGCTGGATGTTTTGCGGAACGGTAATATGGTGCAAATTGCGGTCGTGCTGGAATAACCGCTTTCAAAAAAATTCCTCTTAATTTCAAAAGATTTTCTCTTACTGAAACAAACCGGAAGTGTAGGCGTACCCGCCGTAACTTCCGGTTGAATCATTTTTCTTCATTTATCACGATTTCGTTTCCGGCAGCATCAAAGTTGATAACATCACCCGATTGGGTGCCGCGTAGTGCCAACAACAATGCTCGGTTGTAATCCTTTTGAACCCTGTTGGGGAAAAAATTCATACCGCTGGCGTAATGTTTTGGCTCACCTAACTCTTTTTTTAGCACTGTCCATTTTGCCTTCCAATTTCCGTGTGTATGCGGAAGATGCAACACAATATCCGGTTTTTTGTTTTTGTATGCCTCTGCAAACGCCGCAACCAATTTTCCTTTTATCGTGTGGGTCTTGGCATTCTTGCGAGCATTAACCATCGATAAATCGTGGCAACCCAGTACAGCAACATTTTCGCCTTTCGGTGTAATAAAATGGGAATCCATAGGATGCCGGACGAGCATTTTGACTTGTTTACCTGGATACGTTTTTCCTGTCCAGTGAATAATCTCGTTCTTGCGGGTATCACAAACCGCAACACATTCGATAGACAACCCTATTTCTGATGGTTTGCTGTCGATACCAACAACAAAATAATCCGTAATTTTCGACAAGCCGCCGTCAAGGTCGCTGATAAAATCGACAACAATCTTTTCCGCTTCCGGTTGCAATAACTGAATGGACGAAAGATTCTGCAATTCGTTGAGGGACTTATCCTGCAATTCCGCGGGAAAATCGAAGCTGTCGAGAACACCACCGGGAGTTAGGACGTATTCAAACTGCCGTTTTCCATACTCGGTTCTAATGATATGGTTGAGGGCATTTGCAACAATTTTAGCCGTATCCTTCGTGTTTCGTGGTTTGCAATCCTCCGGTTTAACCTTCTTTATTTTGCCGACAGGGAGATTGTCCTTGTTCGTCAGAACAACACGTGCAATTTTGTGTTTGGACATTTGAATTTCCTCTGTTAACAAAAGGGTTAATGGTTAGGGCACGCCCACAATCCGTAATTATAGTGTAGTCGATATAAAAATCAACATAACAATTATTACCGCGGCAGTTGCTCAGCCAAGACACAACCGGAAACCGGGTGTCCCATCCTCCGCACCAAGATACAACCGCGGCAAGACAAAGTCAACCGAGGTGTAACAATTTTCAGTCCAACTGCAAGTTTTTTTTCTAACAAAAGTTTTTTAATTCCGTATAGATGAATAGGACATTCATTACCAT
Organism: Planctomycetaceae bacterium; assembly: GCA_031261125.1. Classification (GTDB taxonomy): domain Bacteria; phylum Planctomycetota; class Planctomycetia; order Pirellulales; family Thermoguttaceae; genus WRKP01. The sequence continues at coordinate 6,559 of JAISJZ010000096.1, forward strand.
TACGGAGTTTCCAATGACCACGACTATTCTTTCCCAGTTTGCCGAATTTCTCAAAGCGATTCCCGACCCGCGTTCCAAACAAGGCGTTTCGCATCCCCGTACAAACAACAATGTCGGGCATCCTCGCCCTCGTCCTGCTTGGTCTCCTCGCCCGCCAAGCCTACATCGCCCACATCGTCCGATGGGCGGCAATCTATTGGACACAACTAAAAGAACCCCTTGGATTGAAGTCCGATGCTCCGCCTAATGAAACCACTATCTCCCGCGCCTTGGCAAAACTTCCACTCGAACATTTCCGGCAAGGATTGATTGCTTTTTACCAACTCGCCCTCACCAACGAACACGCTAATGAACTGTTTGAAAAATATCCGATGCTTAGGCATCTTAAAACAATAACTCACCCAAAATTTGTTCAAAAAACGACGAATTTGCGTCTCTTTTACCTTGTCAAGAGCAGTTTTATTGTTTTACGGTGCCTTACGTTCTTGACCGGCGATGCGATCTTCAATAATCGTCCGCTCTTGACAGTGCTTCAAGCCCTCGGCAAGAATTATCTTTTCTGTATTAAGGATAATCAGCCGGATATGATGAATTCGGTAACGCAAACGTTCAAGGATATTGAAGTCCGACCGCCGGATGCCGCAACGACGGCTAAAAAAAGGGCTGCGTCGTTGTCCGCAAGATTTGGATTGATACAAAG
>JAISJZ010000120.1 GCA_031261125.1 Planctomycetaceae bacterium
CGCAAAAGATGAAACAATTAAAAAACGTCTTTGGCGGGATAAGATGCCGCTTGATTTGGTTTTAATCCGCCGGTATCACGAATTAAAGCGGAAAGGGCTGCTGCCGGATAATTCGATAATTGTGCCGAATAATCCGCAGGAACTGGTCGATGATTTTCAAAAACGGACACAGGAATTCAAGACCGTTTCTTATAACGAAGGCGATAACGGTGATAATCTGAAACGGATTATCGAAGGTTTCAAGGAACGTATCACGGTAAGTGTTGCGCCCGCACCGGAATTCTGCAAGAACTTGCCCAAAGACCGCTGGTTTGATGTTCAGAATTACGAACTCGATACTCATAAACTCGGTGAATTGACTTTTTTCGTGAATGACCCAGCCGCCTCAAACGGCAGAGCGGTGAAAATGCCGGGCAATCATTTTGAATGGGCAACGAGTTGTGTTCTTTACGTTTCGATGTATGAATTGAAATCAGATAAGCCGAAGGATGCCCCGCCGGTATTTAAGGTTTATGCTGCGGTACGTTGCGATGCTTCAACGGACACGGGACCCGCAATGACAATGGGGATTTACGATTACGGTGAGAAAAAGGGTGTTGCGTACAAGTCAATTCCCGTATCGGAAATTAAGAGCAAAGAGTACAAGTGGATTCTGCTTGGTGCGGTTGCTTTGCCGCAGGGAGAGCAGCACAAATATAATTTCTGGTTTGCCCCGCCGAAAAGACCGGACGAAGTCGAGGCGGTTTATATTGACAGAATTGTATTAGTTCGGGAATAGTCCGCATAAAGTTAGATAAGCGGCGGATTATATTACACTTATAGGCATCTCTAAAAATCTTTGTTTTTACCACAGAATACACGGAAAAACACTGATGTTTTTTTAACTTATTGTGTTAAAGTGATTTGTAAAAAACAAATTTCCGTGTTAATCTATGTTTTCCGTGGTTAAACAAGTTTTTAGAAGTTTCTTATTGGGATCTCAGGACGATGATTTTGAACATCAGGACAACATCGAACGGTGGACAACCACCTTTCGGTTGTTCTTTTCGCAGGACAGAGAGAAGCGGACGAAACGCTTCCCAATCGACATCGCTGGCAAGGCGTTTCAGGAAACTATTGAGTTGATAAAGTTTTTCGGTACTTGTTTCGGCGGAAATAAAGTTCGGCTGCATCGGAAATAACGTAAAGTTGACTCGGATAAAATGGAAAACTCCATCATCTTATCAATACCAAAAATTATGACAAGTTATTAGAGGTTGCCTCCAACGATTTATCCCGATATTGCCCAAGGAATTCAACGCGGCGGTTTGACGTTCACCGTTCCTGCCAATGGTTCCAAAAATGTAAATTTTGAACTGACCGTCCAACCGGAAGGATCGTCCGAAAAGTATTCCGAATAGAATTTCAATTACAAAAATAAAGAATCAAACCAGATGAAATCAATTATTAACCCAACCTTTCTTTTTTTTCTGGTACTTTTTCCGATTCACACGGTTAAAGGCGAGTCGGTCGATGTTTGCGTTTACGGCGGCACGCCGTCCGGGCTTGTTGCGGCGGTGACGGCAAAGCAGGAAGGGATGAGCGTGTTGCTGGTCGAACCGAACCGCTTTCTTGGCGGAATTCTCGGAGCCGGGATCAAGCCGCTACAGGATTGCCCGGAACCGAGAAGCGTCGGCGGATTGACCCAAAGCCGAATCTTCAAACTGGGTAATCTCCCCCCGATTTTCCGGCAGGCGGCTGCCGATTGGATGAGAGAAGAAAACATTCCGGTTTTGTACGAATATCGTGCCGCCGCCGTTGAAAAAAACGGAACGGACATCAAAACCATACGGGTTGAGTTTGCGCCGCTTGATGCTTACGGCGTTCCGGCTCCGAAAACCGATCCGTCGAAATACCGGGAAATTCAAGCTAAAATGTTCATCGATGCTTCCTACGAAGGCGATTTGATGTTCCTCGCCAAAGTCGATTATGCCATTGGTCGGGAACCGCGCAGTGCTTTCGACGAAAAGGTTGCCGGTGTCGGACCGCCGACGAATTGGACACCGATTGATCCCTATATCGAACCCGGCAAACCGGAAAGCGGACTGCTCAAATTGGTCGATGCCGACCACGGCAAACCGATTGGCGGCGGCGACGATTATACTCAAGCGTACAATTATCGATTTTATGTAACAAAAGACGAAGCAAAAAAAATTCCGTTCGGAATTCCCGATGATTACAATTCGAAAGATTACGAACTTCTCGGACGTTATGTTGAATATCTCGTCAAAACGCTTGGAAATAACGAACCGGAACTGATGAGAAAGTTAGCCGAAATTTTTCCGGGCTGGATGAACGGCGGCGAATATAATTACAAACGGGAATCGCTTTTTACCATCGCACCACTCGGTGTCAGCCGATTCTATCAGGACGGCGATTGGACGGTTCGGAACAACGTTTGGGCTTGGCATCGGAATTATTTACGCGGAATTCATCATTTTCTCTCGACGGATTCGCGGGTTCCCGAAAAATTCCGCAAGTCAACAGCCGAGTACGGTCTCGACAAAACGATGCAGGAAGAAACCAACGGCTTTCCCAACCAACTTTACGTTCGGATTGCCCGACGAATGAAGGGCGAAACGATTCTCGATTTACACGACGTTTGGAATGAGCGGCAACACGATGACAGCGTCGGGCTTGCCCTTTACGGTGTGGATACTTACCCGGTTCGGCGTTACGTTGCCAAGCATCCAGAAAACGGGCAAATCGGCGTTGCGACCGAGGGCAACATGTTCATCGGCGGGGGACGCGGAACGGGCATCCCGTATCAGATTCCTTACGGAGTTATCGTACCGAAACGGGAACAATGTACGAATCTTTCCGTACCGATTTGTTTTTCCGCAACGTATATTGCTTATGCTTCGGCGCGAATGGAGCCGGTGTTCTGTTTACTCGGTGAATCAGCGGCTGTTGCGGCGGCTCAAGCAATCAAAAGCAACTGTAAAATTCAGGACATCGACAAGACGATTTATCGTAAACGGCTTTTGGAACGCGGACAAATTTTGGAATGGGTTTCGCCGACCGCCAAACGTCCTGATTGGCTTCAGAACGGGAAAAATCTTGCATTGTCGGCGAAAGCCACGGTTTCGAGCCAATTCGGTAACGATTATCTTGCTTCGTACATCAACGATGGCAAGTTCGACATCGGCACCAACAACGGACGCTGGGTCAACAGCCGCGATGATAAAGCACCGTTTGCGGAACTTCGTTTTGACAAACCAGTCGAAGTCAACGCCTTTTGGGTCGTTTCCGGTAAAGTCGAAAACGGGCTTGTAAATCCGAACACCGATTTTCATCTTGAATGTTTGGACGAAAACGGAAACTGGCTAAAAGTTGAAGGTACGCAAACCGTCGGTAACGAGGAATTCAGTTTCGGCAAAAAGTTTCCGACTGTCTCGTCAACAGCATTTCGATTTGTTGTTACGAAATCGTCGGAAAACCTCGCCCGAATTTGGGAATGGGAGTTGTACAAAATTCCTATTGAACGGAATAACAAAAAGATATGAAAATTTGGGCAGAGTGGTTTAGTGCGGAGACATTCTGTCCTGACGGAAAAAATCAGCCGTCAGGAAAAAGAAAATAGGTAGCCGTTCACGGTTATTTTTTACTATTGTAGTCGAAGTTTCCAAACGCTACCATACGTTATGAGAAATTGGCGCAAGGAAATATCGGCACTGAAAAAAATTATTGCAGAGTTGCT
>JAISJZ010000390.1 GCA_031261125.1 Planctomycetaceae bacterium
CCGTGCTTTCAACAATGCCGGAAGAAGCGATGCCAGTAACCCGGTGAACGTAACCGTGGATAGTACGGCACCTGCAAAACTCGCAACGCCGACCAATTTAACCGCAACACCAACCGGAAGCGGGGCGAAGTTGACGTGGAACGCCGTCCCCAATGCCGCCGCCTACAAAATCTACCGCTCTGCCAACAACGGCAAAACCTTCATTCTGGTTTCCACCCGCTTGGCGAAAAACTTCAACGGACAGTCCCCGTATTTTGACGATACGACCGCCGTCAACAGCGGTTCGTACATTTACGCTATCCGCGCTTATGATGCCAAACTTTCCAATGCGACCCGCTCCGATGAGGTAACGGCAAAGGTAACCGTTACGTCGGCAAAACTCGCGAAGCCGGCTAGTTTGACCGCAACACCAACCAAAAACGGCGCGAAATTAACGTGGGACGTTGTTCCCGGTGCCGCCGCCTACAAAATCTACCGCTCTGCCGACAACGGCAAAACCTTCATACTGGTTTCCACCCGGTTAGCGAAAAACTTCAACGGCAAGACACCGTATTTTGACGATGTTGCCGGAAGCGGCTCGTACATTTACGCTATCCGCGCTTATGATTCTTCGCTTTCCAATGTTACCCGTAGCGATGAGGTAACGGCAACGGTAATAGTTCAGTTTTAACCGAGAGTTCACGACATCTGTGTTGCTTTTTGCCCTAATGATACCGATTATATCCAACACCGAAATTGCCCCGAACATTTTTGAAATGACGGTGGAACATTCCCGCTTGGCAAGTAAAGCCGAACCGGGACACTTCGTTATCGCGATGGCACAAGAGCAGGGTGAACGGATACCGTTGACGATTGCCGACTTCGACCGGAACCGCGGCACTATCACCCTCGTTATCACGGCAATCGGAACTTCAACAAAGAAGTTAGTCCGTTTACAAGCGGGACAAAGTTTGTATGCCTTGATTGGACCGCTGGGACATCCGAGCGAGTTAGGCAACTTCGGTACCGTGATAATGGTTGCCGGCGGTGTCGGTACCGCACCGGTGTATCCGATTGCCAGAGCGTTGCACGATTGCGGCAATACCGTTATTTCGATTCAAGGGGCAAGAACGGCAAACTTGCTGTTTTGGAAAGACAAATTGGCAGCGGTCAGCAGCGAGCATATCATAATGACTGACGACGGCAGCGAAGGGCGCAAAGGATTGGTAACCGAACCGCTGCGGGAAAAACTGGAAATGTCTGCTGCGGGACTTGTCTTTATGATTGGTCCTGCCGTGATGATGAAGTTCTGTGCGGAAACGGTTCGACCGTTCGGCGTGAGAGCCGTCGCAAGTTTGAACAGTATAATGATTGACGGAACCGGTATGTGCGGCGGCTGCCGGGTAAAAATCGGCAGCGAAACGAAGTTCACCTGCGTTGATGGTCCTGAATTCGATGCCCTTGCCGTTGATTGGGATGTGCTGCTGTCCCGGCAAAAAATGTACTGCGAAGAAGAGAAGTGTTCCCTGGCGCAGTATAAACCTGTTTAGCCGCTGATTCATCGGCGGGGTTCTCTTTCGGCGACCTTTTGCTGATACTCCGCAAACGGAACCTGCGGGAACGTCCGTTTGTATTCCCAGACCTGCCCGATGCGTTTTTTTGCCGTATCGTCTAAACGCATTACCAAAGTATGCGTGCTTCGGGCATACTCCGGTTTCTTTATCAACCCTCTGCCTTGGAATATCGTCATTGTTACTCCTGCGGCGAAGCGGTTCTTTTCCTGTAATATCCGGTCAACTTCACGGCGGACAAGCATTGACGCGGACTGCGGGTTAAGCCGGAGGTTCAAATAGCAGTTCCAATCGCAGAAATCGAAGTATTGTTTTGCGGTCTGTGCGTCCGGCAGCGGTGCCGTTTTCAAATCATAAGCAAGCCACGGCGATTGCAATGCCAAGCCGCCGGAAACGGCATCGTATTCCTCGGTCAGAAACTTCGGTTTGGCGGCAAAATACAAGAACGAATTTTTATCAACATCGGTGCGGGTTAAAATCTGTTCCCGTCTTTGCTCAACGCTTTTTTTCGTTTCGGCACCGTCAACTTGCGTTTGAATCCGCAGTACCGGGTCAAGCAGTGTAAAAACCTGCGTCTTGGCATCGAAGAGCGTTATTTCGCCGTTGCCGCCGATAATACCGGTGAAACCGCCGTTGAACAGAAACGATGTACTCTTGACGGCAGCGTTTCCTTCACCGATACTGACTTCGTTTTCGATACAGAATTCGGCAGCCGAAAGAAATCCGGTCGGCAGTGACATAATCAAAATAAAAAACAACTTATACATTCGATTGAAAGAACAGCGTATTGAACGTTGCAGACAGAATAAATCTATTGCGGTATTTTGTCAATGTATCTTATCGGCACGGACGAAGCAGGATACGGTCCCAACTTGGGTCCCCTTGTGATTTCCGCCTCCGTTTGGGAAACCGAAACGGAGGACCTTTCCGCTTTGCAAACCGAATTGACGGCAAACAACATTCGCATCGGCGATTCTAAAAAGTTGTATCACGGCAGCGGTACGCTTGCCGCTTTGGAAACCGGCGTGTTGACCGTATTGCAAACGCTCGCGGATTTACCGAAGAACTTATCTGAACTTCGCCGAACGGCTGCGGATACCGACGCGTCCGATGTGCCGGAACAAACGCCGATACCTATTCCGCAAGCCGTTTCACAGGAAACAGTTAGGCAAAAAAGCAAAATACTGACGGCAATACTTAACAAGCACAGGGTAAAACTCACCGCTTTGCGCAGCAAAATCATCACTGCCGACATATTTAATAAAAAAGTGGATACTTATCCCGCTGCCGGTGCGAAAGCGTCGCTGCTGTCTGACACAACGCTTCAACTTGTCAAAGCGGTACTCCCGCCGTCAATCGGCGGGGTTAAATGTTTGTGCGACAAACACGGCGGACGAAACCGGTACTTTGATTTATTGACGGAACATTTTCCCGGCGATTTTTTTCAGATTATCGAAGAGAAACGGGAACGCAGCGTTTATCGGTCAAAGGACAAAGAATTCCGGTTCATTGCCAAAGGGGAATCGCAGTTGCCGATAGGATTGTCATCAATGCTGTCAAAATATGTCCGGGAACTGGCAATGTTGGAATTCAACGCTTATTGGCGGCAGTTGATTCCCGGTTTGAAACCGACTGCCGGTTATCCCGAAGATGCGAAGCGGTTCCGTGCCGATGTTGAAACCGCTCCGGGTGCGTTTGATAAAGAGCGGTATTGGCGGAAACGTTAACTGTTTTCGATGACCCGTATTTTCTCCCAGTGTTCGGTGCGGTACCGGAGCGTAAAAGCGATACAATATGCAAATACCGCCGCGGTAATGACACTCCAACTCCACATAATTCCCAGTCCGAAAAATTTAATGCCGACGAAACACAGTGCCGGATAAATCGGTGCTAAAATGAAAATCATCAACGCCGTAAAATGGGTGTCGCCCGCCCCCCGAAGGGCGGAACAGTAAATTATCGACAAGCAGTCGAAACACAGGTACAAGGCGAGGAACATCATCAACTTGATTGTTAAATCGTGCATTGCCGAAAATTCTTCCGGTTTAGAAAACGCTGAAAAGCACGCCAACAAATAATCCGGCACCGCAAAGAACAATACCGCAAAGAAACCCGAATAAATCACCCCCAACACTGCCGCCGTGTTCGTGCAGCGTCTTGCCAAATCGGGACGGTTATTGCCGAGTTGATTGCCGACCATTGACGAAACAACGATACCGATGCCCGCCAGCGGAATGAATGTCAGCGAGTTCATAGTGAAAGCAATCGTCGTAGCATTCCGTTCCACCTCACCGAGTCCGCCGATGAGCATTATGAAGACCGAAAACGCAATCGTGTCAACGACCGTGTAAAATCCTGCCGGTATGCCGTAGTAAAACAGCCGACCGAGAAAGGAGAAGTCCGGCAATGTGCCGCTGAAAACGTTGTATTTTTTTTCTTTTGTCTCTGTCCAGAGCATTACGGCGAGGTAAATCAGGAACCGTACCCATTGGCTAATCATCGTTGCGATAGCGGCACCGGCGAGTCCCCATTCGGGAGAACCAAGTTTTCCGAAAATCATTGCGTAATCAAGGACAACGTTCAGAACAACGCAGAACAGGTTGTTATACATTTCGATATTCATCTGTCCCCGACCGCGGAAAAACGAGGCGGCGGCTTCCCCGCTGATGGCTGCGCCGCTGCCCCACAGAACCCAGTAGAGATATTCTTTTTCCAGCGGTATCAGTGTTTCGCTGTGTTTGAATACCGCGAAGAGTTCCGAAACGAACGGCTGCAACAGGAGCAGCAGCGGCATCAGTATCAGTCCGAACCAGACACCCTGCCAAACAGCGGAACCGATACGTTGATACTGTTTGCTGCCGTTGTATTGGGCAACGAACGTGGTAACAAAAGCGGCGGTATTCGACGGAAAGGAAACTATTGACCAGAACAGCATCCCTGCCTGCATCGAAGCGGTCATTGCGTCGGCATCGTACCACATCAAAAACATCCGGTCGGTAAAGTTCATCAGCGAAATAGAACCGCCGGAAATAACAATAGGAATCGTCTGTTTGAGAACATCACGTCCGCCGCAGGGACGGTTCCACCAATTTTCCGTATTGTGCATTGCGTAATTCTACCGGCATTTCCCCTGTTGACAAGTAACGGGGCGGGATGTTAGGATGACTGTGTCTGTGCATTGCTATCAGCCGTAAAACTCCGATGTCTATTTCTCCCCTTGCCGGTAAGCCCGCTCCGAAAGAGATTCTTGTCAATCTTGACGAACTCGAAAAAAAATATTACGAAACGAAACCGGACATCAATAATCCGCAGCAACTCGTAACGTTCGGAACCAGCGGACATCGTGGAACATCACTGGACGGTTCGTTCACCGAATCGCATATTTTGGCAATTTGTCAGGCAATTTGCGATTATCGGAAAGAAAGGGGATATACCGGTATTTTATACCTCGGCAAAGACACGCATTATCTTTCTGATTTTGCGCAAAAGACCGCCCTTGAAGTGTTTGTTGCAAATAATAATGTATATGCCCTTTATCAACAAGACAATGATTTTACCCCAACACCAGTTATTTCGTGGTGGATTCTGACAGCAAACGGCGAATGTTATGATTATGAACCAGCCAGAGAACCAGCCGACGGCGTTATTATCACACCGTCGCATAATCCGCCGACAGACGGCGGAATCAAATACAATCCGCCCAACGGCGGACCTGCGGACACCGATGTTACGACTTGGATTCAGAATAAAGCAAACGATTATTTAAGAGCGAATCTGAATGGAGTAAAACATTTACCTCTATCGCTAAAAGGAGGGGTTACTTATGCAGGTTCTTACATTAAAGCCCTCGGAAGTATCGTCGATATGAAAGCGATTAAAAAAGCGAAAATCCGCATCGGCGTTGACCCGCTCGGCGGGGCGGGTGTTCATTATTGGGAGCCGATAGCCGAAAGATACGGTCTCGACATTACGGTTGTCAACAAGAGCGTTGACCCGCAGTTCGGGTTTATGTGCGTTGACCACGACGGCAAGATTCGGATGGATTGCAGCAGTCCGTATGCAATGCACGGTTTGGTTGCGATGAAGGACAAATTCGACATTGCGTTTGCCAACGACCCCGA
>JAISJZ010000392.1 GCA_031261125.1 Planctomycetaceae bacterium
AGCCGTCAGGACGGAAAAAACAAATCCTCATTCCCGCAATGTTTTAAGAAAAAAACTCGCAAATCTGCCGCGTAAAAAAAACTTCCTATAAAGTTATGAGTTGTTAGAGGTTCCCTTAACAGAATTGCGATAAGATTCATAACATTCTCCTTTGTCTAAATGAGTAAGGTGAAGCAGAACACCAATTAACTCGTCCACAATAGCATAGTTGCCGGCATTGTCAATAGGGGGGGGAAATTTTATGCACCCTGCATCCCCCGTTTTCGGGTGTTTTCCAATTCACAGCGACAGCGGTTCGCTGGCAAGTTGCCGCTCGTGCTTCGTCATTTCGTAAATATCCCGAAGAAGTTGAACGTCGCACGGTCGCTGTTCCACGCCGCGGCGGGCAAACATCCGCGCTTGTGCCTGAACGAAAATATCAACTGCCGTCTCCGTAACCTGTCCGAAAGAGCGGGCGTAATTCACGAAACTCGGAACATTCGTCGTAACGAAACCATAAACCATACTGCACGCCCCGATGGTCTTGCCCGTAAAAATACTGGTGTTGATTGCCGTCTTCGCATAATCGCCGATAAAACTGCCGACAAACTGCATTCCGGTCTTGGTCTTCCGGTTAGAGTATTCCATCACAACTTCACCGTAGGTGTTTTTCAGGTCGCTGTTGCTCGTACCGGCACCAAGGTTTATCCAACTGCCGAGGTAACTATGACCAAGAAAACCGTGATGCTGCTTGTTCGAGAACGATTCAATAATCGACGCTTCGACTTCGCCGCCGACTTTGACGGTACTGCCGAGCGAAACGGCTTCTTTCAATGCAGAGTGTTCGATGATTTTCGTTTTCGGACCGACATAGACGGGACCCTTAAAAAAGCAGAAGGGACCGACATCGACCCCGGATTCTAACACGATAGGACCTTCCTTCACGTCGGCAACGCAATACTGTCCGAGCGGTTTTCCATCAGCGGAAAACACTCCGTCGGCAATTTCCTTGTATTCGCCGCTCCGCAGGCGGTCGTTCAAGTTGTCGCCGATAATGCGGATTTGGTGCCGAACGATGTCGTGAGCGTATTCCAGCAGCGGTATCTGAATATCAAGCGGCGGCAGATTCATATCCTCAATGATGCCGAGCAGTTGCGATGAGCCGATGATGTCGTGCGGCAGCGGATTCTGCCGGGAGAACAAGGCACAGGCAATCCCGCGGTCGGTAGAAACAACGCCGGATATTCCCTGCTGTGCGAGTTGTTTGATTCGTTCAAACATATCGACGTGCGGCACGGCTCTTGCGTTCAGAATCAGCACCGGTTCAGAACGTTCGCCGCGACCGGGTGTCCAAAGACCGGGAAAATCGCGGCTCACAAGTTCTTTCAAATACGGGCGGACAACGGCTTCGACATTATTCGACAACCGTTGTGCCAAATCAACAAGCCGGTATGTTCCGATGTTAATGGCAAACGCCGCCCGTGCAATCGTTGCCGGAAACAGTTGAGTTGCCAGATTGTCTTCAAAAAGAATAACGTGCATTGGTTTTTCCAAAATTTGGACATTCTGAAAAGAATTTAACGGTCTTCGGCACATTATAGCATAAAATATGCCGGCGGAATAAGTGCGGAGAATTTTTTAGGGCAGATTCTTTCCCTTGACTTGTTTTATGCGGCACAATATAATAGCAGAATGGTTCAGTTTATTGAAATTATCATCATCGCTGTCGTCCAGGGCATCGGCGAATTTCTGCCGATAAGTTCGTCAGGGCATCTCGTCGTGACCGACCGGCTTTTTGAAATGTTCGGGCAGCCGCTCACCGGTACTGATGCGGACTTCATCAAACTCGAAGTTGCGCTGCACGTCGGCACGCTCATCACCGTTCTTGTCCTGTTCTGGCGGCGGATTTATGATATGCTCGTCAGGGATTGGGTGTTAATTGGTAAAATCATTCTCGCAACATTGCCGGCAGTTGCCGCCGGTTTGGTGGTCAAAAAACTTGCTCCGTGGATTGCCGATGATATGCACATCACCGCAACGGGTTTCCTAATCACGGCAATTCTGCTGCTTATCACGTTAAAGTTTGCCAAAGGTGAAAAGACCTGCGGAACGATGACGTGGAAAGATGCTCTGTTTATCGGCTGTGTTCAGGCGGTTGCCATTATTCCCGGCTTGTCCCGTAGCGGTTCAACGATTGTCGCCGCCCTGTTCTGCAAACTCCGCAGAGACGAAGCGGCAGCGTTTTCGTTCCTAATGTCGATTCCCGTAATTGCTGGCGGCGGCATTTTAGAGGCAAAGGATTTGCTGAAAGGAACCGAAGGTACACTGCCGAACGATTTGCTCTTGGTCGGTTTGCTGACCGCCTGCGGCACCGGCTTTGTGTCGCTGCTGTGGATTATTAACTGGCTCAAACAAGGCAAACTTTGGTACTTCGCCCTTTGGCTGTTCGTGATGTGTCCGCTGACGTTCTATCTGGCGGGAGTTGGAGGACAAAAAATTGATGAGGGAAAATTGGCAAGGGACAAGGAAAACGCCCCTTCTGTTTCTTTACAGAAAGCGATTGAAGACAACGACGATTCCGAACTGACGAAGGGCAACCTCGACAAGGAAACCGCCGAAAAAGAGTACCAAAAGATTCTTGCCGGAGAGGAAGCAAAAGAAAAAGCGTTAATCGAAGAAGAACAAAAGCGGATACCGTTCGTTGATAACCCTGAAAAACTCGTACTGCTTGACCCGAAAGACAGAATCTGGCTTACACCGGACGGCAAAAGCGTGGTGCTGCTCGGACGTGTTTCGCTGCGGGAAGGGCTGCTGGAACTGTTTGCCTGCCGCGTTGGGTCGAAAGAACACGAATCGGTTGTCTCGATCCGGGTCAAACCGCATCTGATTCACGCTGCCTTGTTGGCTATCGGTGCCGAACCGGGCAAGCCGGTACAGCAAGACCCGTTTGTTCCGCCGAGCGGTGATGAAATCGAAGTGAAAGTGCGGTGGAAAGACGAAACAGGCAAACAGCAGGAAACGTTCGCACAAGAGTGGGTGTGGGATGCCGCCCGCAGCAAAGAAGATGCCAAGAAGCCGATGACGACGCATTGGGTTTTCACCGGTTCGATGCAGTACAAAGACGAAGAAGGCGAAGTTCATTACGTCGCGGACGAAACCGGCGAATTGTTCGGGGTGTCCAATTTTGTCGGGGCGGTTCTGGATGTTCCGGTAAGGAGCAGTGCGGATAACGCCGATTTGCAATTTTCGTGTTTCACGGAACGCATCCCGCCGCTTGCAACGCCGCTGACGCTGATTCTAACGCCGGTGAAAAGCGGATGGTAACCTGTATGAATACGCTCGCTTGGAAATTACGCACACAAACGCTTCTGCTGGACAAACCGGTGTTTATGGGCATCGTCAATATCACGCCGGACAGTTTTTCCGACGGCGGGAAATTCTTCGACCCGGACAAAGCCGTTGAACACGCATTGCAACTCATCAACGACGGTGTCGGCATCATCGACATCGGCGGCGAAAGTACCCGCCCCGGTTCCGCTGCCGTCGATACGGACGAAGAACTCCGCCGTGTGATTCCAACGCTGACAAAAATTGTCAGTACATTCAAAACAGGCAAAACGATACCAATTTCTGTTGATACGAGAAATGCAGTTGTTGCCCGTGAAGCGGTTCAGGCAGGAGCGGAAATCATCAACGACGTTTCGGCGGGTCCGAGTCCGGCGATGCTTGATGTGTTGTTAGACACCGGCGCGGGATATGTTCTGATGCACAGCCGGGGAACGCCGGAAACAATGCAGTTCAATCCGCAATACAAAGATGTTGTCGAAGAAGTGTTTAACTTTCTCCGATGCCGCCGGAGTGAAATGATTACTGCCGGAGTTGAAGCGGAACGTATCGCGGTTGACCCCGGTTTGGGTTTCGGCAAAACAACGGAACACAACTTGCAACTTATTGAGCATATCGACCGGTTTAATGCCCTCGATGCGCCGGTGCTGGTCGGACATTCCCGCAAGCGGTTCGTTGCCCAGACGTATCAAGACCGGAACGAAGGAACGAGAATGATTACCGGGCAACTGATTAAGAAAGGTGTACAGATTATCCGGCTGCACGAAATTAAAACATAAACAAAAAAAGCGGGAAAACACAGTTTCCCGCCCGTATTTTACCGGGCAAACCGTGTTTTACCAGGCAAAGTGAGCAAACGCCTTGTTCGCATCCGCCATCCGGTGAACGTTTTCCCGCTTCGTGAAAGCAGTACCTTCCCGATTGTACGCACTTAACAATTCTGATGCCAGTTTTTCGTGCGTCGGCTGCCCCTTTTTGTCGCGGATTGCCAAAAGAATCCAGCGGATTGCCAAGGACTGCTGCCGATTCTTCTGCACCGGCATCGGTACCTGATACGATGCACCGCCGACCCGCTTCGACCGGACTTCAATGTTCGGCTTCACGTTATCGACCGCCTGATGAAACACATCAATCGCCGGCTTGTCCTGAATCTTCTCAGCAATAATGTCCAAAGCAGAGTAGAACACCTTTTGGGCGGCGGTCTTTTTACCGTCCCACATCAGGTTGTTGATGAACTTGCTTGCCAGTATCGAATTATGTACCGGGTCGGGTTTTAACTGTTTTTTACTTGCGGTAATGCGTCCCATAGGGAATTAGTCATTAAGAGTTGAGAGTTAAGAGCGGATTCCTACTTCTTTTTTGCTCCGGGTTTGCCTTTTGTTTGCTGTACTTTCTTGGCACCGTACCGGCTTCGGGCTTGTTTCCGTCCGTCAACGCCGGTAGAGTCCAGTGTACCGCGGATAACCTGATACCGCACACCCGGCAAGTCCCGAACACGTCCGCCGCGGATTAACACAATCGAGTGTTCCTGCAACGAATGTCCTTCGCCCGGAATATACACAGTAACTTCTTTGCCGTTCGACAACCGAACTCTCGTGATTTTCCGAAGAGCGGAGTTCGGTTTTTTCGGCGGCATTGTACGGACGAGAAGGCAAACACCGCGTTTCTGCGAACATTTGTCTAAAACGGGCGATTTGCTTTTATAGACCGGCTGACGGCGGTTTGAACGTACCAGTTGGTTAATTGTCGGCATTGTGTTATGCGGAATTGCAACTTTTCTGCTTTTATCTATCGCGGACGTAATGATACTATAATTTTTGCCGTTGTCAACGGGGACTCCGGTATGCAGTTAAAAAAAGGGAAAGAAGCAGGTTGTCTTGACTCGGAACCGCTAATGAACGAAAATGTTGTTCCTCCTTCAACACCGTCGCCGAAGCGGCGGCTAAACCTATGAAACATTTTTTTCTCGCCGTTTCCGTTGTTCTTTTCACAACCCTTGCGGCAACAGCCCAAGAGCAAGTTGCCCCGCCGAAAGCGTTGAAAGCAACGCCCGCTGTGCTGGCGCAGATTGCCGAAACAAAATCAGTGTTAAAAACGCTGCCGGTCAAAGAACAAACGCTGATGCTTTTCCAACTGTTGTCGCTTGAACTGCAACTCGAAGACAAGCAGCCGGCAAAGAATACCGTCAACACGGTTCTTTCCCTGATACCGCAGGAAGAAAAAGAAATAACGCAGACGCAACTGCTCGAAGCGGCAGCAACGGCACAAGCCGAACTCGGCGATTTCACCGCCGCCGTTGCAACGCTGGATAAAATTGCCAAGCCGTTCAATCGGGCAGAGAAACAACTGAACGTTGTCGATTTCATCCTGAATAAAGCGGAGGAAACGAAAACACCGGCACCGGACACTACGGGACTTTTGCACAAAGCGTTGACAGCGGCGCAGCAAGCGAAGGATGCCGGTTTGGAAGCGTTTGCGGCTATTCTGCTGGCGCGGGAACTCGGCAAACAGGACAAAACCGGGGAGGCAAAACCGCTCTTCCAACAGGCAGTAAAGAAAATTGCCGAACTCGAAGAAATTGAAGGACGCAATTTGTTTGCTCTTCTCGTCCGCAGCGGAATTCAAAGCGGACAAAACATCACCGATGTCCTGAAATGGATTGAACCGGTACCGAATGCCGAAAATAAACTGGTCTTCACCGGCATTGCCGCTCTGTCGCTGGTTCAAAACGGAAAAGCCGGGGACGGTGAAAAAATCACCGAAGGACTTCCTGCCGGTGCAACGCGGGACAACGCCCTGATGGGGATTTTGCA
This sequence comes from Planctomycetaceae bacterium, assembly GCA_031261125.1. Lineage (GTDB taxonomy): Bacteria > Planctomycetota > Planctomycetia > Pirellulales > Thermoguttaceae > WRKP01. The sequence goes on from JAISJZ010000392.1 coordinate 6,138, forward strand.
GGCAACGGCAAAAACAGCCACACCGGAGAAAATTGCGGAGTACATTACGTTGGCAAGCAAAGACGAAGCGGGCAAAACAATGCGGCAAAACGCGGTGTTTTTGCTGATTCAAAATGAACGGTACGATGCGGCAAAGCAACTGGCAGCGCAGACCGATTATAAAGATAAAGTTGATGATATGGTTTTCGCCCGGCAGTTGGATAAATTGGTTCTCGACAAAAGGTACGATGAGGCGGAAAAGTTGATACCGTCATTCAAAGACGAACAGAACAAATTTCAGGCGCACCGTTTGATTACGATAAGCAGGTTGAAAGAGAATTATTCCGATGCGTTAATCAACCAATCAGCGGCGTTTCTGCCGGAGAGCGATAAGAAGGAAATTGCCGAATTATCAGCGGAAGCGGACAAAGCGGCAGCGGTCGGGAACGCCGATGAACGGACGGCAGCGTTGTCCGGCGTGCTGCAATCGCAATTTCAGGTGTTCGATTTGCAAGGTGTCCGTAAAACATTGGGCTTAATGCTGAACAGCGCAGCGGCAAAAGACCCCGCGAAGCAGATTGTCGAACGGCTGATGTTGGCACAAGTGCAGGCGGAACTCGGCGACAAAAACGGCGTACTGAAAAATTTGGAACAACTGCAAATCGTTCTCGACGGCACAAAAGACGTATCAGCATTGAAAGGATTGGTGCCGGAAAAACCGCAGAATGCCGAAGCCGAAAACGGTGAAGCAAGTGCATTGAAATTGAAGTTGCCGGACATTGCAAACGAGAACGAAATTCGCGACCATATTATAGAGGTCTATCTGCGGACAGCGGACTTGCTGAAATTTGCCGGTCATCTGCCGCAGGCGAAAGCGGCGTTTGAAAAGGCGAAACAAACGGCGTACCTGGAAACGGAACCGGCAAAGAAAGCGGAAAAATTGCTGGCGTTGTCCCGGTTCCTCGCCGAATTGGAATAATACTTCCTTATTTCTATTCAAAGCCCAGAATTTTCTGGACTTTCTTAATGTCAACGTCCGGCAGGGCTTTGCCGTCCTGCACCGCAACACCGGCGGCAACGCCCGCACCGGCACCGACCGCGATGCAGATATTCATCACCCGATAACTCGAATGAGCAACGTGTGTCCCGCTGATACACCGACCGGCAACGAGCAAGTTTTCGGCGTTTTGCGGTATCAGGCACGTCAACGGAATATCATACGGCTTGTCCCGTTCGGCGAAACCCTGAACTGCTGTATCCGTTTGGTTCTCCGCCTGTCCGCCGCCCGCCGGATTATGAATGTCCAAACAAAACGTTGCATCGTGAACCACGGCATTGTCCCACTTCCGTCCCGATACCAAGTCCTCCCGCGTCAGTTGGGCAAGCCCTTTAATGCGCCGTGTTTCCCGAACACCAATCACAGACGGCATATGGGAAATATAGCAATGCTCATAGCCGGGCAAATGCCGCCGCATAAACTCTGTGATTTGCAATGCCTGACGGCGGCATTCTAATTCGGCTTTCGTTAAGTCCTCAACTTTCGTTCCGAAAAGACCGTTGATTTGCGAAGCGTTCACCGTTGCTTTGCCTTTTCGCCCCATTTTGTACGTCCGCACCACGCCGACCGTTGCGGGCAATTCACCGTTCTCCTGCGCTTTCGTCGTGATACTCTCCCACGTTTCGTCATCGTTGATTCGCGTTGCCCGCGCCGCCTCTTCGCTGCCGCAATGTTTTGCATCGTCCGCAACGCCTTCAACGCAAAACATTACCGACATCGGTTGAACGAGTCCGTCGCCGTCGCGCCCCGTTTCACACGGAACACCGGCATTGAACGCCACATCCGCGTCGCCGGTGGCATCAATCACGATTTTCGCTTTGACGTTGATAATACCTTCTTTGCAGACGGCTTTCACGCCGGTTAACCGGTTTCCTTCGGAAACCGGTTCTGCCACCCACGAATGGAGCAGGATTTTTCCTCCGGCATTGAGAACGAAGTCGGCGTAATGCAGGTCAGTGATTTCCGGGTCGAAGGAACTGCCGCCGATTTTCTGATGGACTTCTTTGAGAAACGGACTTCTTGCCCGTCCCAACAGAGGCCATACCCTAGCGTGAATCCCCATACCGCCGAGCCGACCGTACCGTTCGAGGAGCAGGACTTTGCAGCCCAATCGGGCGGCGTTCGTTGCGGCAGCAACACCAGCGGGACCGCCGCCGCAGACAACGATGTCGGTTTCGTAATTTAACGAACGGGAAGTGATAACCCCCTGTTCCTGCGCAAGCACAGACGGGGTAAGCCCCGTTGCTAACAACGATGTCCCTAACAACTGGCGGCGGTTGATTTTATTCGGCATTGTGTTTGAGTACCCGCTGCAAACAGCGGGCTGAACGGAGTTATTTTTTCTTACGGAACCGGTCCACTTTGAAATCGAAATTCTTCGTTGATGCGTCAACAGTTAACGTAATGCCGGACGTTTTCCCGTCGGCAAACTTTTGGTCTATCAGCGGAACAAGGATTGCGTCGCCGTTTTTATCAACGCCGTTTTCGACGGCAGCGTAAGCAACATAAACCCGGTAGGTGCCGGGCGGCAGTCCGTCCGTTTCTTTATCAGAACCGAGCGTGTAAACGCCGTTCTCCTTGATATTACCGCGGGAAAAATAAGTATCCGTGGTGAAACAGACCTGCCCTGTTTCCAGCGGACTGCCGTCATCGGAGTACGTTACCTTGCCGCTCAAACCGACTTTTTCGGAACAGCCGGTTAGGAGGAACAGGCACGCAAACAGCGTCAATAAGTGTATCGTTTTTTTCACAGCAGGACAACTAGGAGTATGATTAGGGCAGTGCAACGGATACACCGTCATCGACAAAGGAATAAGCCCGCAGTATCGGGTCGGGAGCAGTGGTTACGCCGACGGCACGCACGGAGCCGTCGCCGAGCAGGAAATTGCAAACGCCGGGATGCCACGAACCGTAACCGATTGCCCGGTATGCGGATTGGAACGGTCCCTGCGGCGGGTCGCTGTCGGCAAAATCATTCGGTCGGCAAATGGGATAACTGACGACGATTCCCTGGGTGATTCCGCTTGCCGAATAACCTTCGTAGGAAGACAGGGTTCGGGCAGCGGAAACGGTGCGGGAACTGCGCCACCGCAAATAACTGCACTCACCCATCGTCCGGGTACGTTCAACGTTGCCTGACGAATAAGCGGCATTGGGGCAAACACCGATTCTGCCGGTCGGAACGTGTTTTTCGCCGACA
>JAISJZ010000006.1 GCA_031261125.1 Planctomycetaceae bacterium
AACGCAAAAACCGTTCCGAAAAGTTTCCGACCAACTTTTGGACGGTGTCGGCAAAAAGAACCGCTGGAAGTACCGCGTCGTCGAATTTACGCCGGAAATGCGGACTGCCCCGAAGCAGGACATTATCGAAATCGTCCGCCGGGCGGTTCCAAAACGAGTATCCGTCCGCGGATTGACCCGCACTGCAAAAAAGAATATGTTGAAACTCACGCCGCGGGAACTCGAAGTCTTCCGTTTCATTGTTCAGGGAAACAGCAACAAAGAAATTGGTAAAACACTTGGTATCGCCGCCGATACGGTGAAAGAACACATTCAACGCATTTTCCGTAAAACATCGCTGACCGACCGTGTTCAAGTCGCCCTTTGGGCTATCAAAAACGAAATCGCCGTTTTGTAAAAATGTCCCGCTACCAACTTTATCCGCTGTTCATTGTTATCGCTGCGGCAATAATGCTCGGCAAAATTGCCGCCGTTGACCGTGTTGACGTTCAGCAACTTCAACGTTATCGGCTCAATCAAGTCGAACCGCTGCTTGCTGACAAGGAGAAGCGTTTGCGCAAAATCACGGACAACGAAGAGCAGATTCTGGCGGAGTTGGAACGGACGCGGGAAAAACTAATTTACGATGCCGTTCTGCAAAGTCCAATGCTGTGCGGCAACGACCGGAGCCGATGGGCAACGATTCGGGCATTAGTTGAACCGGAAATGCGGGTAAAAGATAACGATTCCGCCGTTTGGTATGCCATTGACGAAGTGCAGAACATCAAGGGTTGGGACACGATTGATATGGTGAAACACCCGATTGAATCCGGCGGTAAAGAATATCTCTTTTCCAGTAAACCGCCGCTGCTGCCGACGCTGATGACTATTCCTTATGCTGCGATTTATTGGGGCAGCGGACAAACGATTTCTCTCGGTTCGCATCCGTACCTTGTCGTGCGGACAATGCTTGTACTGTTCAATTTTATTCCATTGTGTCTGTGCTGGATTTTACTGATTGCGTTAATCGAACAATTCGGCACAACGGATTGGGGACGCATTTTTGCGGCGGCAGCGGTTTGTTTCGGGACGTTTTTACCGGCGTTTGCAAACACATTGAACAACCATTTGCCTGCCGTTGTTGCGGTTGCGGTTGCGTTTTACTGTTTCGTGAAAATACTGCATACGACCGGCTGCCGGCTGCCGGTTATCCATTCGTTCCTTGCCGGTGTTTGTGCGTTCTTTGCTGTCTCGTGTGAACTGCCGGCACTGTCGTTCTGCGTGTTTCTCGGCGGCGTGCTGGCTTGGTTTGCGCGGAACCTGCCGGCGGGCGGCGGGGCTAAACGGAGAATTCCTGCGGCATATTGTCTTGGTATTCTTGTCGTTGCGATTCCGTTTTTTGCAACGAATTACATTGCTCACCGGACGGTGCGGCTGGCGTACAGCCAACGTTCGTGGTACTTTTACGAGTACGAACGCGGCGGTGCGGTACGGGACAGTTATTGGAAAAATCCCGTCGGTATCGACAAGGGCGAACCGTCGCGGGCGGAGTACATTTTACATTCAACGGTCGGACACCACGGTATTTTTCTGCTCACGCCGGTCTTTCTGTTAAGTTTTTACGGATTGGGAATCTGGATAAGTAATAAGGAGTCAGCAGTCAGACGAACGGCAGCGGTAATGATACTTTCGTTAAGCATTATCGTTTTTATGTTTTATATGATGCAGAAGCAGCCGAACCGGAACTACGGCGGAATGACGTGCGCCCTGCGATGGATGTTCTGGCTTGTACCGCTGTGGCTTGTGCCGTTAGTCAGTGCTGCCGATAAGTTGTCGCAATGCGGAACCGGCAGGGCGGCGGCATTATTTCTGCTTGGCGTTTCGGTTTTTTCGTGCAGTTATCCGGTGTGGAATCCGTGGACGATGCCGTGGGCGTACAATCTGATGTACTATTTTGGAATACCGGTGCTGTTGTAGGCGGAATCTGTTTTTCCTAAACCTTTGAAGACAGACACGCCGATAATCCGAATGATACAGTCCCTTCGGTGTCCCTGCGCCAAGCAGGAAACACAGTTTCCCGCTCGTTTGGCTTACTTCGCAGTTGCCGTATGACAAGGAAGTTCAATATGTTACGCCGTTCATTCGTTTTATCGCTCTGTTTCGCACTGTCCCTCGTCCTATTTGCGCAAACGGTATCGGCACAAAACAGAGTGGTTCAATGGACGGGCGATAATGGTAACAACGCTTGGAATATCACTTCACAAAACTGGCGGTACGATTCGCCGCCGCTGCCGACCGCTTTCTCGCTTGACGATGCGGCAGTGTTTGATGATTACAGCCCCGGAAGTAAAACGATTTCGGTTCAATCCGGCGGTGTCCGTATTTCACAGCGGTCGGGCTGGCTGACCGACCCGGCAACCGGTGCACCGAATTTTGTGCAGGAATACGGTATGCACATTACCGGACAAAATGATTGGACGTTCAACGGCGGTGCGATTAGCGATAATTTTGCTGCTAACGTAAGGACGGTTGTCGGACGTGTAGTGTTTGACGGTACCGGCACGCTGACGCTGAATAATGGTGCCGCTAATATATTTCACGACGGTTTTGTTGCCGGTAATACTGCCGTTGATGGTACCGGTGTGAAGTTGCCGCCGGGCATTGTCAATGCCGTGCGTCTTGACGTTCTCGGCAGCGGCGAATTTGCCGGAGAACAGGCGAACGTCTATACGGCAGACCCTTATGCTCCGCAGTTGAGACCGTACATCGTTCAGAAAGAAGGATACGGTGTAATGTTCACCGGCAATGGTGCTGAAATCAAAGTTACCAATGCGAATTCGGACCCGAACTACATGTTTGACAACCGGATTCACGTTGGAGCGGGTTCGACCGGTTCGATTGTATTGCCGCAGAGCAATACGGAAACCGTTGTGAAAGTAAGCGAATTTTATTGGAAGAACAACGCGAACTTCGGTATTTACGATGAATACACCGGACAGTTAATAACGTCAACGCCGATACAGCGGGGCGGCGTGATTGTTGCCGAGGACAATTCAACGTTCACGATGACGGGCAACTTTCATTTTAAGGATAACCGGATTTTGAAGAGTATTGACGACCAGTTGAATCCGAATACCGCGAATATGACGTACAGCGTTACGGATACCGGCGTCGATGCGGACACGTTCTATGGCGGTGTCCTGTATGCCGGAAAAAGCGTGAATGTCGATATGACAGGCGCGTCGTTCACAAACAATGGAAAACTTGCGGTAAAAACGGTAAATGCCGGCGGTAGCGTTGATTACACTTTTCTGCCCGATACCGTCGACCCTGAACAGATTGTTACGGTTGCAGCCGGCGGTGCTATCTATTTCACCGGCGGCGAAATCATTACGCCGGTTGACGACGACCCTCTCACGGAAGAAATCGAACAGGACATCATTACCTACTCCGGTTTAACGGTTTCGGCTTCGTCGTCGTCGGCAAGGACAACGTTTGCGGACAATGCGGCGCAAACCGGCGGTGCGGTTTATATTGCTGACGGGACAGGTTCAACGTTTAATGCCGAGGATGTTGATTTTACAAAGAACCGGGCATACAAGGGCAGCGGCGGAGCGGTATTTATTCAAAATTCCCGAAAAAGTATCGAAAAAATGCAGGTGAAGTTGGCAGGTTCGGCGTTCATAAATAATGTTGCCTTTGGCAGTGCAGATTCTCCGGCTGTCGGCGGTGCGCTGGTGATTCTGGCGGACGCGGATGTTGACCTGACCGGCACAGCATTCCGGTACAACGGCGTAACGGTCAATGAGTTAGACGGAAACGTTGATGATTATGTAGCGGACACAAAAACGTTTCTCGGCGGCGCGATTGCCGCAGGGGAAAATGTTCATTTAATCTCTGCGGGGCAATCTGCTCAATTTGAAGGTAATGCGGCGTTGAGCGACGGCGGCGCGATTTACATCGGCGGCGGAAATACACAGGCAAGCAGGTCCTCAATAGATTTGGCAGGAGCAGGGTTTGTCAACAACCATTCGATTAACGGCAGTGGCGGAGCGATATACAGTATCAACACGGATGTCAGCGTCAGCGAGTCCGGTTTCACCGGTAATGATGCGCTGCTCAACGGCGGCGCAATTTATTTAGAACAGAGCGGTGTTACACTGACGATTACCAATGCGACGTTCAGCGATAACGCTGTTCATTCTGCCGACTCGCGCGGCGGTGCAATTTATGCCGGCGGCGACAACATTACGGTAGCCGGTACGGGTTCCAAATTCTCGTACAATATGTACGGTAATCCGGCTAATCGGGACAACGACCACACAACGCCGAATCCCGATTTGGGCAAGGGCTTGCAGGGTGGGGCAATTTATATCGGCAATTATGCGAAGTTGTATTTGAGCGGTGCGTATTTCAATGCGAACCGGACGACGGCGAAAAGGAACGATAGTCAGGGCGGTGCGGTTTATACCGGCATCGGTGCCGATATTGATTTAACCGGTGCCATATTTGAAAACAACTATGCATACAGCGGCGGCGGAGCGGTTTATACCGTCGGCGGGGAGCAAAACGGAGAAATTGGAACGCTGCTCTTGGAAAATGCCCGGTTTCTGAAAAACGGTATTTCACCGGAGACCGGCGGACGAAACACGCAGTACGGCGGAGCCGTTTACACGGGCTTGACGGTTGTCAACGGAGATAGAGCAACGTTTTCCGAAAACGAAGCGTACAGCGGCGGCGGAGCGGTCTATGTTGAAAAAGTGAATCAGGAAACGGCAATACTTGAACTGAACGATACTCAATTTGACCGGAACAAAGCGACGAACGGCAGCGGCGGCGCAATTTATCTGAACGCAGCCGGCGGGACGGACTACAACCTTGTTCTCAATGCCGACGGTTCGCAATTCCTGTCCAACACCGCACAACGCGACGGCGGGGCAATTTACGGAACAGCACGGACGGTGATTAACGTCAACTCATCGGAAAACGGTAATGCCGTGTTCGGCTCGTACAATTCGCAGACCGGCAATACCGCCGGTCGGCACGGCGGGGCAATTTATCTCAACGGCAATGAAGGAGATAAAAAAGCGGCATCGCAGTTGAACGCCCAAGAGGCGGTATTTGAGTATAATACGGCAGGAGCGAACGGCGGGGCGGTGTATCTGTACTATGCGGATGCTGATATTACCGGCGCACAATTTTTACTGAACAGTGCCAAAGGTCTCGGCGGCGGGTTGTACTTTGAAAACGAAAATGGTAAAGAATTGACGCTTGAAACGGCAGCGTTCACCGGAAACAAAGCAGTTTCCGGCGGTGCGGTTCATACGGTTAACGAAACAGTTATTCTCGCTCAAAATGCCGTATTTGAACGGAACGAGGCAACGGCAGGTACCGGCGGTGCCATTAACTTTGCGGCGAATAATTCGCAGATTGATGTTTCTATGGCAAAGTTCATAGACAATACAGCATCCGGCGACGGCGGGGCTGTCCGTTTGAATAAGAATTCCAAAATTATTGCGACACACACGAGTTTTTACAATAACACATCAACGACCGGCGGCGGAGCGGCAATCAAAATCGGCGATAACGGACAAATCCATGGATACGGTTCGCAGTTTGACAACAACACGGCCAATGGTCCCGGCGGAGCAATTTGGTTGGACGGTACCGCAAGCGGTGTTAACATTGTGAACGTTGACAACAGCCGGTTCACGGGCAACCAGTCCTTAACGAACAGCGGCGGAGCAATTTATGCCGGTTACGCGGACATTACTGCTGCTAACGCGGTCTTCGCCGATAACACGGCAGCAGTGAACGGCGGCGGTATTGGAGCGTTAAATTCGACAGCACTAAATCTGACCGGAGCATCATTCACGAACAATACGGCAACCGGTAAGGGCGGAGCGGTCTATTTTCAAACAACTGACAGTACCGAGGGTGTTGACCGGGTCATTAATCTTGGTGCATCGGCAGGACAAAACAGCGTATTTAGCGGTAATACGGCAAACGGCGAAGCCAATTCGATTTACTTCGATTCGTCCAAACAGGGTACTGTCCGGTTGGAAGTCAGCACGGCAACGAACGGAACATTGAAAATGCTTGACCCGATGACGGTTGATGAAACGAACAACCTTATCTATCTTGAAATGGTAAAGAGCGGTACCGGCAAATGGACGCTCGGCGGTGTGAATAACCTTGACAAGACAAGTGTCGGAACAACACTTGAAATAGTTGAGGGCAATTTTGAATTGGCAAGCGGTGCCGAACTGAATTTACGCAATACGGATAAAGGTGATAAAGTCGTAATCCGTACCGGTGCGGGTTTCGGTACAGCGGGATCGAAAGACGAAACGGCTGCTGTTGTTCGGACAACGAACTTTGATGCCGCTGTGAATTCCAAAATGCAACTTGACGGCAATTTAACGCTGACCGTTGCGAACGATTACACTATCGGTTCCGTTATCGGCGGAAACGGCGGATTGATTAAAGAGGACTTCAAGAATCCTGACGGGTCGTACAGCAAAACAACGTTGACGTTCCGCGGAGCAACCGAGAAATTCAACGGCGATGTCGTGATTCGTTCCGGCGATTTGGTAATTGTGAAAGATGCACGCGTCGCCGGCAGCGGACGGATTGTTACTGAAAACGGAACGTTCTATGCTGCACCGGATACCGATTTGTATCTTAATGCCGATAGGAATAATCCGACGATTGTCGTAAAATCGGCAAACATCAACAATTCCAACATTCACGTCGGCGGCATCACCAGCAATTACGGCGAAGAGTTTATCCTGATTCATACTACCGACGGTATTATCGGCGATTTCAAAACAGCGAGCGGCGATACAAAAGAACTGCAATTGGTTGATTACCTGATGTATAATCTTGGCTTCCTGAATGACCATAAGGACTACGGCGGGAACATCGGACTTCGTTGGTACAGCAACGATGATGTGTCGAAAGCGTGGGGCAACTTCACGCTGACGGATAAAAACGATTACTTTAACGTCGGTGTTGTGCTGAATGATAACAACAAAAATCTTGACTCTTCGTGGAACGGTACAACGCTGGATAAATACGGACTCGGTACCTTGGAATTGTCGCAGACGAACACTTATACCGGCAAAACAACTATTCACGCCGGAGAATTGTACTTAACGAATTCGCAGGGAACCGGTTTGGGCAATGCGGTTGTTGAAGTCAAAAAAGACGCAACGCTCGGCTTGAACTTTAACGGCAATTACGCAAAAAACATCATCGGCGGCGGACAAGTTACGGTCAAAAACGGCAACGTAGAATTGTCAGGCGAAAACACTTACGGCGGCGGAACGGTGCTGAAAGACGGTGTATTGAGTTTCCACACCCCGGAGAATTTAGGAACCGGTACGTTGACATTCGACGGCGGCACGTTGAAGAATTTGCAGACAGCAACGCTCAATCTGCCGGTAGCGGTGAATAAAAATCAGGATGCCGTTTTTGATGTTCCGCAGTACGGCGGTACCGATGTCTCGCTGACGGTTGACGGGGTGATTTCCGGCGACGGCGGATTGAAAAAACGCGGTAAAGGAACGCTGGCATTGACGGCGGACAATACTTACAAAGGACTGTCGCACGTCGAACAAGGCGGTTTGCAAATTACCGGTTCCGTTGCAGGCGATGTCCGGGTATATCTGGATGCGGCTGTTTCCGGCAATAACGGGTACATCGGCGGAAACTTGTACATCAACAAAGGCGGTTTTTACGATTGGTATTTTACACCGGACAGAGCAGCGTCTGGTCCGTTGAATGTTGCAGGAAATGTCTATATTGATGACGTGGTTTTTCGACCGCGGACACATTCGGCTGATTTTACCGACCACATTGAGGGCTGGACGGTGTTAACCTACGGCGGGAACTTGAACAGAGAATTTGCGGCGGTTGATAACTCCTTTAATGCATTCTACGACTTCACGCTGGATTACTCCATCAACGGCGAAGTCCGTATCAACGGCGACCTGTTGAGCAAACCGAAACCGATGAGTGACATCGTCGCAACGGGTCTGTCGATTGCGAACCGCAAACTGTACCGCAATGTGTTCGCCCAGTTGTCGCGGGAAACCGTGTTCTGCAAAACAGCGGGCAGCAGCGAGCGGGATGCAGCGAATCCTGCTGTCAGAGGACAAACGCAGCAAAACAGCCGTTCCGCTTGGTTTACTCCGATGGCACGGGCAAATAACTTCGCTTCAACGTGGGTCGGCGGTGATTATAGTTTCGAGACCTACGGAATGCAGACCGGCACAACGTTCTGGGAAAACCGGCACGGTTCGCTCGGCTTGATGCTCGGCTATGAACGCGGTATGCTCCGTAATTCCCTTGACTGGATTCGCAGCCACGACTACTACCTCGGCTTGTACTACGGTTATTTATCCAGCGAAGGATACGAACTCCGCTCGTTCCTCGGCGGCGGTATTCAAACGTTCACTTTGGCGCGGAACGATTTGCAGTACATTCACAAGGCAACTTACGACGGGACAAGTTTCGAGTGGAATACCGAATTCGGAAAATGGTTTGCCGGTCAAAACGGCACGATTTTCCGTCCGTATATTGCCGGCGATTTGGAAACAAGCAGCATTTCGACCGCCCAAGAGAAACAGATTGACGATAATGATATTGTGTACCGGCACTATGGTCGGGCGACATTGCCGCAATTCTTTGTCCGGTTCGGGGCAGATGCCGAAAAACGGTATCAATATGTTGATATTAACGGAGGTATCAGTTATACTGGCTTGCTGTTCGGCAAGACGTATGCGAAGGCACCGGTATATTATCCGGTTCGCGGTGCGGGTTCAACATCACATTCGGCACGGCTTGGACGTTCGTCGATTACGTTCAAGACCGGTTTGAATTGGCACTTGAACCGGCAGCGGACGAGTTCGGTCTTTCTTGATTACTTTGCCGACGTGTATATGGACAGAGCCGGCGACACGGCACAGCACACCGGAAATGTTGGTATGTCCGTGCGGTTCTAATTAAATGTAATTCGTTAGCCCCAGCCGTTGGCGGAGGATGTTTTGATGCGCCGTTCCGCTTTTACACTGCTCGAATTGCTCCTTGCGATGGCACTGTTCATCGTCTTGGTCGGGATGGTATGGAACATTCTCGCGATTTTTATCCGAACGCAAAACACCGGAACACGCCTCGCTGAACAATCGCAACTTGCCCGCTCCCTGTCGCAACTAATGGAAGACGACCTGCGGGCGGCAATCCAAGACCCGATTCATCCGTTCAAAGACAGTACCAAATGGGAAGACGACATTCGGCGGTTCGGATTGAGCGGTACAACAGATACACTGCGGATTGATGTCATCGAAATTAATCCGTTTGCCGCCGCCGACATAGCCGGCGGCTCTGTGCCGCGGGCGGCAAAATTCGGCGAAGTACAAAGTACCGAACCGAAAGCGGCAGAATTGAAAACGGTATTTTACACGTTCAGGAAACCGAACGGACTTGCACGCAGGGAAATTGATTTTGAAACGCCGGACATCAATGCGGCAGGTGCCGAAGGCAGCAATTTGTCTGCTCCCGAAGTGGTTGATTGCCGGTTCCGGTACTTCAACGGGGCGGTCTGGACTGATTCGTGGGACAGTTTGGAACGTGACGGTTTACCGGTGGCGATTGAAGCGACGGTTCAAACGCTGCCGCTGGCGGAGGCAATCCGATACCGGAAAAACGCCTCGGCGGAAGAAAAACTTGATAAAGCAGTGTCCCGTTTGGGCTTGATGGTACCGCAGCGAAACCGGATTGTTGCGTATCTTCCGGCATCGCCGGTGCGGAAGTTTGAAACATACAAACGTAAAACGCCGCCGCCGAAAGAAGAGGAATTGACGCTGAACATCCCGCCGCCGCCACCGCCGCCGGTACCTGATGTACAAGTACCGCCGCCACCACCGCCCGAACTGCCGAAAGAAGAATTACCCGCCGGTCCGCAACAGACGTGGATTCGCGGACAATAACGGAAAATTCAAAATTCGTCCCGGAATATGTCTAAACCGCTGAACGTTGCAAACCGCCTAACGAAAATTGCCGAACTGTATCCGAACAGCATTGCCGTTGCGGAATCAAACGGTCGGCAAATGACGTTTGCCGAGTTGGAAGCGGACACAAACCGCATCGCCGCCGCCTTGCTGGAACAAGGTGCCGAACCGGGGATGAAGTTGGCGTTGTTCGTTCATTATGGTATTGACTTCCTTTTGCTGGTGTTCGCCTTGTGCAAAGCGGGTATCGTGATTGTACTGATTGACCCCGGAATGGGCATTAAACGGATGTTAAACTGTTTGGCGGAAGTCGAACCGGACGGTTTCGTTGCGGTTCCCGTTGTGCATTTTGTCCGCTGGTTTTACAGCAAAAAATTTCCGAAAGCGAAGTTTAATT
>JAISJZ010000157.1 GCA_031261125.1 Planctomycetaceae bacterium
GCCCCCGCGGTACCGTGTAAATGTATTCAACGCGTCCGAACCCCTGCCGAACGAGCCGTGTTTCCTGTATTGCCCTGTCCGGTATTATCAACTTCGTAATGTAGGTGTAATCGTTATCGCCGTTGTTAATGAACGCTTGCCGCACTTCAATACTGCCGTTCCGGTTCAACGACGATGAAAATTCCATTGACAAATCCTTATCGCCGATTTGCAAATCGTCATACACGGCAAAGTTCAGCGTTTTGCCGCCTGCCGCTGCTTTGACATCAAAGCGAATCGGACGCAGCCCGGTGTTTGCGCGTCCGGTCAGTGTTAAATCAAACGTGCCGGTGCCGGTTTCGTTCGGATTCACCGGCAGTGCCACAACTGCCGGTGCCGTGAGCCAATGCCCCGGTCGCGGTTCAATCACCGAAAATTCCGCAGACATCGGCAGTGCCGATTCGTTTTTGTATGAAAATTCAAGCGGATACGGCTGATTCGGAATACTGGAAATTTCCTCCGTTTTCATCTGGAAATTTAACCGGAATTTTGCAATGTCCGTATTCAAGCCGGCGGCAAAGACCGGTACCGCGGAAACCGGTATGATTTGTTCCCGTCCTTTCCGTTCCGGTGTTGTCCGTTTCCCCCAAACGTCAATCAGTTGAATATCATCGCCGAGGTACAGCGTTTCCGTTGTTGGTTTATCGTTCCATAGTACCATTACCGTTGTACCGGAATTGTCAAAGCAGTAATTCGTGCTGTGGTTCGGCAGGTGCAGCGAACCGAGAAACGGACGACCGGACAGCAGCGATGCCGTTGTCCGCCACGGCAAAAACAATTCGTTCGGAGTGATATTTTCCCGCAGAACGCCGCGGTGTTCGTCAACGGGTTTGCTCAAAAACACCGCTTCGGCACCGCCGGCTTTAGCGGCGACCATTTTACGCACCAAATCCGTAAGCCGCGGTTCAAGTTCGTATTCGTCATCCGAAAGCGGTGTTAACGAAACGAAACGCCGGTACGGTGCCGCTGCCGTCAGTTGCGTTTGCAGTTCTTCTGCCGTTTGCGGAACAGAAGAAGTTAACGCAAGAAAGTTAACCCCAGCCGCTTGAGACAGGGAATTATTCCATTCCTGCGCGTAACCGGTTTCCAAACCGAAATCGCTTGCGTCAAACGATTTACGCAGCGTTTCAAAATGAGCAGCAAAATTCGGAATGTCCGTGATACTGACATCGCCGTCGCTCGTCCACTGCCAATCACGGACGAGGAGCGACAAGTCCCGCAGCAGCGGCTGCAACGGTTCCGCCCAAATTTTCGGCGGCAGTGAAAACACCGATGCCGCGTTCACCGGACCGAGTTTAATCTCTTTGCGTACCGATTCTGGAACCGGCAGCAGCAGTCCGACAACGCCGACCTCTTTGCGCATCATTGCATCGCAGAAATCGTTCAGTATTTTACGTTCTTGGGAATTTTCCCCGGCAGTCCGCACCGGTATCTTTAACCGGGAAAGCCCCGACTGCGAGAGCAGTGTTTGACGGCTGACAATTTCTGTCAAAGTCCAGTTATCAAGCGTCCATCCGAATTCACCGTTCGGCAAATAGTTTCCCTTCGGCAGAACGGCAAACGTTAATGTGTCGGCATCCCGCAGCGGGTCTTGAAAAAACACGCCCTCCGGCAAATTCTTGGAGACCTTTTGGATAAACGTTTCCGGCGTTGCAACACGAATCCGGTAAAAGCCGGGCGATTTGAGCGGCAAATCCTTCCACGATGCCGTTCCCTGAAAAACATTCCAGTAATCCGTTTTGGCGACAACGAACTGCGATGCCGGTTTGTTGCCGATAATCATTTCGGCAGTCCGTTTGGCAATCACGCGCCCGAACGGGTCTTCCAGCAGGAATGTCAGGGACTGCTGTTCCGGGTCAACCCCGCGGATGCGGCACTGTACCGATATGCCGGTTGGTTCGTAAAACAGATTGAAGTCCTGCGGCACGGATAACGCAACGTCCGGTGCTTCCCGGATTTCGATGTTCGTAAAATTAACTTTTGCCCCGAAATCCTGTCTCCGGTTCGGAGTCGTCAACAGTCCGACAGAAATGGTCTTAACACCGCTTTGAACGGCAGGAATGTGTTCGATGCTTAACCGCCGCCAGCCGTTTGTGTTGCGGATTTTTTCGGAAACAACCGTTTTGAGCGGCTCGGTACTGTTGTCGCCGTACAAGGCAGCAAGAATATAAACATCGTCGAAGGTCAAGCCGTTTGCGTCAACATAGGCGAAGACGGAATAACTCATTCCTTGTCTAACGGGAATCTTCGGCGAAAAAACTGCCGCTCCGCCGCCTTCGATGTTGAACCGCAGAACGTAATTGCCGAACGGGTTTCGATTTTCGGTAATTGCCAGTTCCAGATGAGCAGGATACGGTATTTCTTGGTCGATACCGTGTTTTCGCGTCCAGTAGTCGGGCCATCCGTCGCCGTCGAGAGCATCGGCACTTTTATCGAAAACGGTGCGGTAGATAGTACCGCCGGAACGGTGCAGCCGCGGCAGTTGACCGGGCAACTCTTTATCTTTGCCGGCCAACGGCACCGGTCCCGGTTCGGCAGCGCAAAGGGTGAAAGTACCGCAGAGAAAAAACAGGAACAGAAAAATCATAACAGCATTGTAGTTGAAACCGTTCATTTGGTAAAGACGGCACCGTTTGGAACAAGGACTAAACTTTTTTCAATAATTTTTTTGCAAATGCCGAAAAGTAATGTATAATAATATACTATGTCCTTCTTCCAGCCCCTCATCACATCAGCGTTTGCGTCCTATACTGTTCGCAAGCCGTCCTACATCGAACAGCGTCCGGCAGTTGAGCCGAAAAATGCTGCCGGTGAAAGTGCGAGGGTTGATTCGGCGAAAGACGGCGGCAAGCCGCGTTCCCAGTCCGGCGATGTCCTCGACTTATCTTCCGACTATCAAAACACTTACGGCAATTCCAACGTTAAGGAAACAGAAAAATATCCGGAACCGCTCAAAAGCAGTTCCGAGTTAACGCTGGAAGAAGAACAGCAGGTTCAGGAACTCAAAGCCCGTGATACCGAAGTCCGGGTTCACGAGCAAGCCCATCTTTCGGCGGCGGGACCGTATGCAACCGGCGGACCGACGTTCACCTATCAAACCGGACCGGACGGCAAACGGTACGCCATCGGCGGAGAAGTCCAGGTTGATACATCAGAAATAAACGGCGACCCGGAAGCGACGATTCAAAAGATGCAAACCGTTTCATCGGCGGCACTTGCGCCGGCGGAACCGTCAGGGCAAGACCAAAAAGTTGCCGCCGCTGCCCGGCAGAAAGAGACGCAAGCAAGAATGGAACTCGCTCAACAGCGGAGTGAGGAGTTGAAAGGTGCCGGAAATTCTGAAAAATCGGAAGAAGCAGACAAATCCCAAGGGCAAAAATTCAGCGGCAACCACTCTGCTGCCGCTTACCGCTTGCAGAGCAAAAACTTCTCCGCGGCGGCGACATTCTCGGCTGTTGTATAGAAACGTGTTTGTTACTGGTACAGCAGATATGCTTCCCGCCGTTTCATAAACCGGTCGAGTTCCGGCTGCCAATCCGCTTCGATTTCCGCAACCGGCTTGTTATCCAAAATCATCTGTTTCGTCTTGTCCCGCAGTAAAAGCGTATCAAGATTTTTTACGTCCCACTTATCGGGATACAGTTGCCGAAGTGTTGTCATCAGCACGACACCGAAACGTACCGGTCGGAACGTTTTTCGGTTCTCCAAAACAAATTTTGCCCCGAAACACTTTTCGCCCTTATACTGCCGGTCAGGCGGTGTGAATTCGCACGGTTCAAATTTGATGCCTTCTAACTTTGCCGCTGCTGCATTGGCGGTCAAAGCGGCGGCGAATTTTTCTTTGTCAATCCACGGTGTGCCGACCCATTCAAACGGTATATCCGTACCCCGCCCGACAGACAGATTCGTGAACTCCGGCAAACCGTTGCCCGGATAAAAATAAGCCGCTGTTAAACTCTTCATATTCGGCGACGGATTCACCCACGGGATTTTCGTCTCGTCCAAATCCATTGAACGCTTCCAGTTCGTACAAGGAACAACTGTCAAATTCAATCCCAGTTTCCGTTCTTCGTTGAACATCAACGCCAATTCACCGACGGTCATCCCGTGCTGTACCGGAATGAGATGGCAGCCGACGAACCGCTCCAAGCCCGCTTTCAGTACGGGACCTTCCACCCGGTCGCCGCGGATGGGATTCGGACGGTCAAGCACAACGAATTCCTTACCGGCGAACGCTGCCGATTCCATTGCGTTGAGCAGCGTGGTAATGTAAGTGTAGAACCTCGCACCAATGTCTTGAATATCGAACACGAGAACATCAACATTATCGAGCATTTTCGGTGTCGGTCGGCGGGTCTTGCCGTACAAACTGAAAACCGGTATGCCGGTGAGCGGGTCTTTGCTGTCCGTGATGTTTGAGTGGTCTTCTGTACCTGTCAAACCGTGTTCCGGCGTAAAAATTGCCGTTAACTTCACACCGGAGTCCTTCAACAATTTCGGAATTTGCCGACCGTCTTTCGTCAAACCGGTATGATTCGTAATAATGCCGACCCGTTTGCCTTTGAGAACGGCATACTTCGTTTTTTCGAGTACATCAATACCGGGCAGAACATCCTCCTGTACTAATCCTTTAACGTCAAAAATCTTAATTTCCTGCCCGCTAACTCCTGCTAATCCTTTGTCCCTCACAACGGCATCGACCGCAATTTCACCGATTTGACCGGCAAGAGCGTTGACGGAACCTTTGCCGTCGGGATGTACCCGGTTACTCAAAAAGATAACGTACAAGTCCAAAGCGGGGTCAATCCAAATTGCGGTACCGGTGAATCCGCCGTGTCCGAACGCTTGCGGCGACATATTACCGCCCCGATTGGATGAAAAACCGCTGAATTTGTCCCAGCCCAATCCGCGGTAATCATCGCCGGCCACCAAATAATTTTTGTTGATTTTTTCAAACGTCTTTTTGCTGAAAATGCTCTCTTTTCCTTGGGAAATCCGCAGCATTGCGTCGGCGAAAATTGCCAAATCGGAAGCGGTCGAAAACAAACCGGCGTGACCAGCAACGCCGTCCGTAACAAAAGCCCGCGGGTCGTGAACTTTTCCCAATGCCCTATCCTGCGTGGCGGCACACCGTTTCGATAATTCCGCATCAGGATTATAGGTTGTTTCGGTCATTCCCAGCGGTTCAAATACGTCTTCCTTTGCAAACACATCCAGCGGTTTGCGGCTGACCTGTTCGACAAGGTAGCCGAGAACCTGAAACGAAACATCGGAATAAACGAAGTCCTCATTAACTTTGCGGACGGGCTTTGAATTCAAAATGTTCTGTTTCGCTTTTTCGGAACCGTCTTTGAATTCGCTCATTCCCAAATCGGGAACGAAACCGGCGATGTGCAGCATCACCTCTTTGACGGTAATACCGACTTTTTCCGGCGTATAAAATTCTTTCAGATACCGGGACACCGGCGCATCGAAATCAATTTTACCTCGGTCGGCAAGCACCGCCAAACACGACGTTGTCGAAATCACTTTGGTCAATGACGCAAGGTCATAAACAGTGTTCTCCTCTGTTTTCAACGGTCCGGGAACGATTTGTTTCGAACCGTAACCTTTGAGGAAACCGATTTTGCCCGTTCGGCCAATGCAGACGACGCAGCCGGGCATCCGTTTAGCGGCAATGGCATCTTCGACGTGCTTGTCAATCAGTGCCAGCGTTGCGGCATCGAGACCGGCAGATGCCGGTTCAACCTTCGGCAGCGGTGCGGCAGCAGCGGACAACGAAAAAACGAAGGCGAAAACAGCGGTAATGAAGAGTTTTTTTGCCATAAGGAGGAATGTGATAGTAGGAGGGACAAAACCGGAGCGGGCGAAGGACTGCTTCGCACTGACTATTTTTTCCGGCGGGTTTCGATGAATTCGTTCCAAAGTTCATCAACGGATTTACCCGTCAGGTCAAAAAATACCGTATCGGAGTATTGCCGGTTCCGGCACCGTTCGTTCAACTTCGTAATAAAATCCTTGCGTCCGTCCAGAACAATCCAGTTGAAAAATGCCGCCGTCGTCCGATAACTGTCCGTGTATTTCGCCCGGTCGGGATTTACCGGACAAACCCGGTCGCCGGTTTCTTCGTAAATGTAAAACCGGATGTAATCGGCAATTCCTTCGGTTACCCAACTTGGCATCCGTCCGCGGTACGCCTGAACAACGTGAATCGTTTCGTGAACGACCATTCCAATATCTTCGGGGTGTTTTTTTATCCAGTCCTCCGAAATCGTTATCTCTGTTCCGGCAGTGTAGGCAACACCGTCCATTTTTTTGAAGTGCAGTGTAATGGACTTCGCCGGCTGAAATCCTTCGCTGTCCAAAATTTTCACGAGTTTCGGAAACTGTTCTTTCACCACCTTCACGGCATTTTCGCCCCATTCCTTCGAGTCCGGCGATTCCGAACAATCGAGTTTGACCTCGACATCGGTTCTGCCGAACCGGAACATTTCGGCGAGATACGCTTTCGCCTCGGCGGGGACTTTGTCCCATTCGCCTTCGGCAAAATTGACCGCCGGCTTGTTCGGCAATTCAACGGCAATTTTCGCCGGCTGTTTGCCTTCTTGAATGATGACAATTTTTACACCGTCGGGAAGTTCCCCGAAACAGAACGCTGCTGAAGACAAGATAAAAAATACCGGCAAAAAATAAACAGTCCGCATCGTATTAAAAAGGATAAAGAGGTATCCCGCCGCCAAGCGGCAGGACGAAATATCGAGATACAGTGTAACGGAATGTCAGAAGGATTACAAGCACACGGTGCAATAGTGAGAAGTAAGCCAGAACCGCAATCGGAAGATTGCGGCGTACTGGGTATGTAGTTGGTTATTAACCGGTCTCATCGAATCCAGAGGGTTGTCATAAATTTTGGATGCGTCATCTCGTCTGCCATATATGTTTCACAACGGTTTCCGAAAAATCAGTATATTGGGAACCTCTATTAACCCCCCATATTCTATCAAAAAAAAATACGCAATAGGGAGGACGAGTTTTTCTTAAAAAAGGGGGAAAAGTGGATTTTTTTTTATCCTGACGGCTGATTTTTTCCGTCAAGACGGAGTCT
>JAISJZ010000116.1 GCA_031261125.1 Planctomycetaceae bacterium
ACGACCGGCTTCGATACGCCGGACGATGCCGCTAAAAAACTTCCGCCGGGCTATGCCGTCAAAGCAAACGAAGGACTCAACGGTACGTCCGCCCTGTTTTATGAACGCACCGACCCGAAAGAGTATAAACTCTTTTCCATTCCGCTGCCGGTAGAAAATTTGATTCCTAACGAACATTATGCTTTCTCCTGCTGGGTTCGCGGTGAAAAACTTTCACAAGGCAACCTCGCTGGTATTTGTGTCGAGTATTCCGAAAACGGAGAATGGGCTGGTGGTTTCTATGGTAACGTTACAAATTTCGGAACTGATTGGGTAAAACATTCACTTTCATTCAAAGCTCCATCGGCGGAACATTCGGATATTCGATTGACATTTTACCTCGCCAAAAAAGTTACCGGCAAAATTTGGTTCGACGACGTTGAAGTTCGAACCGCAACATTTCTTCCCGCCATTTTGCTGACCCGACCGGATCGTCTTTCGTTATTCGGCAATGAAGAACAGATTTCCTTCCATTTGGAAAAGACCGCCCCGAATAATGCCCGGATTCTCGTACTTGTCAAAAACAACGGGAAAACACAGGAGTTGCTCTTGAAACCTGACGGCTTGGACTGCACTGCTGTTCTTAAAGACATCGCACCGGGCAGCGTTGAAATTACGGCAAAAATTGCCGACTTCGATAAGAAAGTGATTGCCGGTGAAGAAAATTTTGAGTTGACGGCGTATCCGAAAAGTGAACCGCCGAAGAACGCTGCGGTGATTGACAATTACAAGCGGCTCATCGTGGACGGCAAACCGTTTATGCCGCTCGGAGTGTATGGATATGCAGACGAGAAGAATTATCAACGCTTAAAAGAGGCGGGATTCAACTGTCTGCAACTTTACAACAGTTTGGAACTTCGCGGCAATACCGACCATAAAGACGACATTAAAAATGTTATTGACGGAATGGATTTAATTAACAAGTACGGTTTGAAATTGATTTTTTCGTTGAAAGACCAGTTTCCTCATACCGGACACCGCAAACAATGGGGAAGAGTAAACGGTATTGACGAAGTATCAAAACAGGCAGTAAAAACGGTGAAAGATCACCCTGCACTGCTGGCGTGGTATGTCAGCGATGAAGAAGTGCGGAAGGACGTACCGCTGGTTCTCGGTTTGCGGAAACTGATTAGCAAAATCGACCCGTGGCATCCGTCTTGGACTTTAACTTACCGCTATGACGACTTGCCGTACTACGGTATTTCCGGCGATACTATCGGTGTTGACCCGTATCCGATTTCAAAAAGCGAAGTTGAACAGTCGATTAAACACGTCAAAGTTGCGATGACGGCGGGCAATTCAACGGGGCTGCCCGTCTGGGTCGTTCCGCAGATTTTCAACTGGGGAATTTACCAACTCAAGGGCGAAGATAAAGCAGAGCAGTTTGCCAAGTCGCATTTTCCTACACTTGAAGAAATGCGGGCGATGTCCTTGTATGCAGCGATGTTAGGAGCGAAGGGTTTCGTCTTTTACAGCAACTTTGATATTTGTAAGAAGTATGAACAGGTTCTGCCTAAAAGCGGAGTTGCCGAGCGGGAGTGGGCGAAGGTTGTCGAAATGATTAAGCCGCTTAAAGCATTGGAACCCTTTGTATTGAGTACGAAGAAGCCGGAAATAATACCGGTGAAAAGCGAACCGAAATATGCGGTCGAAGCAGGGGCATTGCTCGATGACAACGGCAATTACCGTGTTATTGTTATCGGTACCGGCGGCAAAGCGAAGGGGACATTTACTTTGCCGGAAGAGTTATTGAAGTTGAAAGGCAAACCGCTGCAATCACAATTCGGCAAGACGAAATTTTTAGGCAACGGTCTGTATGAATTCACTTGCGATGCAGTTGATTCGGATGTACTGGAATAATCCGCTGCTCTTTGTAAAGAGCAGCAAACGGCAAGATACACGGGATTTTACTGTACAAAACCGTTCTCGCAACAGGTTTCTTAATAATGCCCTAAATCAAAAAATAATAAATTTAGAGCATTACCAAAATTCAACTCATTACCGCGAAAACGTGTACAATATAAAAGTTGAAAAACCGTGAATAATTTTTTATGCAATAATTTTTATATCCCTTTATAAACCGGAGACGACAGCGACGCAACATTTGCAAAGGTTGTTGAGCATTTGAAGGCAAACGGCGTTGACCTCAACCGCACGCCGCTGACATTAGGACAGCCGCTCAAAATTGATGCCGATAAAGAAGTATTCATCGGCAATGATGAAGCCAACGCAATGATGACCCGCGATTATCGTGAGCATTTTGTTGTTCCGACTCCCGAAAAGGTATAGAATAGAAAACACGAAACAACAGCCGGGAGCGTAAGCAACCGGTTTGATGTACCAATACGTTGCGTCTCCTCCCTCACGGTCGGGGCTTTTAACGGAAAATATCAATTTGTAATAACATTTTTAATATGGGAAACTATGAAAATTATCTGCATTGGACTGAACTATTACGACCATGCCGAAGAAACGGGAGCCGCAATCCCATCGCAACCGGTTGTCTTTTGTAAAGCGGAAAGCGCACTCCTGCCCCACGAAGGGAACATCCGGTTGCCGAAGCAAAGTACCAAAGTCGAGTATGAAGCCGAACTGGTTGTCGTGATTGGCAAAACGGCTAAAAATGTTTCCGAAGCGGATGCCCTTCAATATGTTGCCGGTTATGCCTGCGGAAATGATGTGACCGCCCGTGATTGGCAAAAAGGAACCCCAGCCGGTCAATGGTTTTTGGGAAAATCGTTTGATACCTTTGCCCCGCTCAGCAACGTCATCATCGGAAAAGAAGAAATTCCCGATCCCGGTTGTCTTGATATTGAACTTCGCCTCAATGGTGTTGTGATGCAAAAATCAAATACAAACAATTTGATTTTTTCCGTACCGAAATTGATTGAGTATGTTTCACAAATTATGACGCTCCAGCCCGGCGACTTGATTTATACCGGAACTCCCGGCGGGATCGGCGATGCAAGAACTCCGCCGGTTTATCTCAAACCGGGTGATACGGTCGAAGTGGAAATCGAAAAAATCGGTGTTCTGCGTAATTTCGTTCAGGAAATTGAATAAAAGTTGGTTCTCCACCAGAATTAGCGGGTAAAATTTGTCGAGCGTTATGCGGGAGTCCATTTGGCATTAAATTTGCAGCCTAACCTTGTTACATTGATAATAGACAAAATGGGTGTTTTGGGAGGTTGTTTTCATTGTACTGCATGGACGCAACATTTTTTGTGCCGTTTAGTCGAAAAAAATCCCCCCGCCAATTTTTATGCACCCCCGCCGAAGTATCAATACCGATTCAAAGAACTACGGATTAGCAATCAAGTCCTTCTGGACTTTTATCAGCGATTTCCAATCCCTGTTTTTCGGCAGTGTTCCCGTCTTTTCCAACTGTCTGACGAGAAAATCGGCGCGGTTCAATGCGGCAACGGCTTCGTCCGGTTTGCCGAGTTCACGGAACGCCGCTGTCAACTGCATCAGCGCGTCCAATGCCGCCGGCTGGTCTTTATACCGCGTTGCTGCCACGTTCAACACCGGAATTGCCCGGTTGTAAAGTTTTAATTTCATCATCAGCGTTCCTGCCCCGAACAGCGTGTTGCGGAGCATCAACTGTTCTGCTTCTGTTAAACCGACGGCGTTCTGCCGCTGCGTGAGCAGTTCCTCCGCCTGCTGAATATGTTCCAACGCCGTCTGCCGTTCAACTGCCGCTTGTTCATAGACCTGTTTCCGAACATCTTCCAGCGGCGATTTGTCCGCCTCCTTTTCCAACTCGGAAGCCCGATGAAGATACGAATGTGCCAAAAAATAATGCGCCTCCGGTGTTTGAATTGCCGCAGGATAATTCTTCACCGCATCTTCCAAGTACGGAACCGCCTCGTTTAGATTGTTTTGCTCGTACAGCATTTTTGCCAAAGCGAACATTGAATCCCGATAAACCGGTGCCGACGGCGCGTATTCCCCGATAAGATTTGTCCGCAGAAGTTCCTCCGCCTTCTTCGGCTCGTTCTTTTCGTTGTACGCTCTGCTCAATAAGATTCTCAACCGCGGCACTAACGGATGCTGCGGAAATTCTTCAAGGGCATTTTCTGCCGTATCAATACATTGGTCAATACCGTCCAGATGAAGATACATTTCGGCGATATAGTAATCCGTTTCCGGGCGGTTGTCCCTGCGGTTCACTTTCAGGTACTTTTGGTACTGCGGAATTGCCTGCCGGTAATTATGGGCAAGCCGAAAATCCTCCGCGCTGCGGCGCAGATATTCGCCGTAGTCCGGCTGGTCAAGAATTAACCGGGCCAATTCGTCAAATGCGATTGCCGCCTTGTTGTATTTGTCGTTTTTTTCTTTAATTTTTTCATTTCCTTCATCACCGAAAGTTGTGTCTGTCTGCTGTTTCAGCCGCACCGCCCAATCTTCGTAGGTTTCGCCCCGCAATCGGGCAACGGTGATTTGCGGCATCACGTTCCGAACGATATGCAGCACCGTCAATCCGTCCCGGTATTCTTTCAGTGGAATACATTCCTGAATCATAGTTTCGCAGCGTTGCAGCATTGTTTCGCGTGTGAACCACGGACACGACCGGTTCTTTCCCTGCCGCAGGATGTTGAAGGCGGCGGCGTATCCGCGGAGAGCAGCGTCGGTGCGTCCGAATTGCCGTTCCAGTTCCGCCCAAAGAAAATGCGCTGATGCCGCTTCCACATAAGCAGGATACGATTCGCCGATGCGCAGATACACCGCTTGGGCTTTGTCCGGTTCGCCCGATTCCTGATACGATAATCCTTCGAGAAGTTCTGCTTGCCGCCGCCAACGGGTTGAGTGGGAATTGTCAATTTCCCGCTGCCGCATTTCGACGAACTTGCCGATTGCCGTTTGAAAATGTTCTGCCGCTTGTTGTTTCAACCGCTCAACCGGAGTACCGGCAGCAACGGGGGCAATCGGATTCGGATTGTTTTCCAACGCTTCCGCTTGGGCTTTGTAATTCTTTGCTGTCAGATATGCCAGCACGCCTTCAGCGAAAAGCCGAATGGTCTTATACTTCTCGAACAGCGGTACCTTTGCCAGCGTTTTTTCTGCTTCTTCGATGCTGCCAAGTTGTACCAAAATCAGTACCGCCATCAAATCGGATTCGTGCCGTTCTTCATCGGTGACGGTCGGTTCCTTTTGAAACGTCCGCAGGATTTTCAGTGCTTGCGGCAAGTCCGGTTCGGCATCAAGAAAATACGAGTTTGCCAAGAACCAATAAATCTGTTTTAACTTTATCTTGTCGCCGCCGGCACGGACAAATTCTAATGCTCGTTCCAACGGCTGCCGGCATTGGATGAGTTCACTGCTCATATACAGCGATTTACCGAGAAGAAAGAATCCTTCGGTTTGCCGGTCAGGCAGAAAACCGTATTCGGCGGAGTCCTTCAAGTATTTTGCGGCGGCGAGGTAGTACGGCTGCCGGTCAGAATCCCAAGCGATGTCGGCAATCGACACGGTCGAGGCACCGAGAATGAAGTACAGACCGGCGCGGGTCGTGAAATCGTTTTCGGCGGTGTATTTCAGCACGGTATTGCAAATCCGTTTCGCTTCGGGATACGAACCGAGGTCATAAGCGGCAATAGCGGTGAGCAGTGTCGGACGGTTGATGTAATTGATAACGTATCGGACGGACAATGCCAAGACCGCCAATGTCAACAGCAGAGCGGTAATACCGACGGCAACGGCTGCCGGAAAATGGTCTCTTGCCCAATCAATGCAATCGTCGCGGAAGTCGAGAATAATGTCGAGAAAAACATTACCGGTGGAAAGTGAATTCTCTTCTTCTTCGTCTTCACCGCCCTTCGCAGCGGGCGCATCGTCTTCTTCGTCGTCAACCGGTTTCTTTTTTGGTCGCCGCCGTTTCCGTTCTATTTTGACTTCTTCTTCCTCTTCGTCGGGACGCTTTGCCATTATTTATTGTCCGTGTCCTAACCGCCGCAGTTCTTCGGCACGTCCGACAAGTTCGTGCGTCGGCATAACATTCGTCGGGTACATATCGAATTCATAATGTTTGTGGTCGGTCAATTTTCCCGGCAGGACAACCTCGGATATGAAGTCGATACCGGGATATTCGTACCACGGCATTCTTACCGGCATAATGACGGTCTTCGTTTCGTAACCCTGTTTAACGAGACGGAACTCCCGCTTGCCGTAGAAATCAAAGTTTGCCGACAGCGGTGTGCGTCCGAGTTCTTTTCCGTCCAAATAGACAGTCGCTCCCGGCGGATTGGAACGTATCGTCATCCGCCGCCGAACGCATCCGGTCGAAAATACCGTGAGCAGTATTACTGCCGCTAATAGAGAGATAATCCGGTACTGCATAACCGGATGTTAGAAAATTTCCGGTCTTCTGTCCATAGCAGTTTAACCGTAAAATTTACCGCACCCGGCATTGGAACTGAATCACGCCGAACTGCCCCGGTTCCAGCGGGTCGGTAATTTCAAACCGCAGCGTGAACGAACCGGCATCGTTCGGCTGCACCGCAAAACCGGACTTCACGGAACTCTTTGCCGAATCCGGTATGAATTCCAGCCGCGTCGTCAAGTTGTCAAGAATCGTTACATTACCGACGGGTTGATTACCGACATTGTCAAACCGCAGTGAGAATTCGACAATTTCGCCGGGCTGCGCGGACTGTTTGTCTGCAACCTTAATCAGACGCAGTTTTGCTGTCTTCGATGCGTCCTTGTCGATGTCAATCTGAAAAATGCTTTCCGCCCCGTCTTTCTTCGTTACCTCTGATGGTGCAAGCGCGTCTATGCGGACTTTGATTCCCTGTGTTCCCTGCCAACCCTTCGCAAAACTTCGTCCCTTGGCTAAAAACGCTAATTCCGACGCATCGACCTTCTGTTGCCGTAAAAGATTGGAGTACAGCATCACCGATTCAAAATTATCATATCCGACCAATCCCTGCTTTGCGCTCGTACCGCCTGCTTTGTTTTTCGCTTCAAGACCGCTTAACTGATTCCGGGTTTTCGCATAACCGGTTTGTATTTCCTGTTCAGTGAAACCGGCTTTTGCTTTGCTTGTGCCCACATCCAAGCCGGTCTGGTTGTTCGCAATGGTTAACGCCGTGATTTGCTCATTGCCGTTAACACCGGTGATTTTTCTCACGGCACCGAAACGCGGGGCGTACAGTTGAATCTTGTTTGACGGTTCGACCAACGTTCTGCCGTCCAGCGTATCGAAATGAGCAACTGTGTCTTCCGTTTCAAGATTATAGACATTCCAATTTTCGTCAATGCGAACTTTGCCGTCTTTATCGCCGCCGTCGGTTAAGTATTCAGGATGTGGATAAACATCGGTGCCGGGCGGAACGTACTGGGCCGCAACTTTCTGATTGGCAATGATTTGCAGTCCGTTGTCCGCGAGTTTCGGGTCAACAGTAACGGGCTGCTTGAGCGGATGTTGCCCGCGAATCACAAGCGGACTGCCGTTTTTACCGAAGTCGCCTTTATCGTGATACACTGCCTGCGCCGGCGTTTCCGAAGGCAACGCCCGACACGGGTCTTGCGGAACGTTCTGAACTTGGCAGGAACAGAACACTGTAATAAGACCGGTAATAATAAATAAGTGAAACCGCATATATCTTAATGAAAAGCAATTTCGTACCGTCCGGCAGGCGTTTTCGTGATTTCTGCCCACGGCGGACATCCGTGAAAAAACACTGCATCGTTCTGCAATGAATTCGGAACCCGTCCGCCGAGGTACAAAACCGCAACCGGTATGCCGAGCATTGCCGCTTGGTTAATCGGGTCGCCGCTCTTGATGTCCGTCGTTAATTGGGAACCTGTGTCGCCGCGTACCGGCAACGCCTTGCGCGGGTCCTCCAAGTAAATCACCCGTGTAACAAACTTGCCGTCCAACGCTAATTCGATGTCTTCCTGCGTTATTTCGATAACAATCGGAAACTTCAATGCCTGACCAGCCGGCGGATATGTCCGGTCTATCACTTTCACCGTGGGAAACACCTCTTTGCCTGGTTCGTTCGGTATGTTCGTGATTTTGGTGCGGTAATCGGCACCAACCAACAGACCGGCAGCGTATGGTGCTGTTTTACGTTCAACGAATTGCCCGCCGGCGGCAAACGCAATTTTTGCACCGGCAGGGCATTGGATTTTAACCGGTTGATAGTACCGCTGCGGCGCAGACGGAACCGCCGGAGTTTGAGCAGACGCAATACTTCCGAATAAGAAACAAACGAGAATGTAAATTGCCGTCTTGTTCATTATGATTGAATCCCTTCAATAACCCGCCGCAAGCGGCGGGGCGGCTTAACACATTTTTAAGCACCAAACAAAACACATTTCATTTTTCCGGCGCCAATTTCGGTACCTGCTGCAACGAGTTGTACTGCGGATTAACTGCAATGTTTTGCGGTTCCACACCAATCGGGCGCACCTGCGGCATCGGTTCGGCTTGGCGGGCATAGTACGGATACGTCGGCTGCGCCACACCCGCGGTCGGCGGAGCAGGTACCGGTTCCGTCCGGACAACCGGATAACGGTTAGGCGAGTGCATTCCTTGCGGCAACTGCGGCGGACCGGGAACACCCGTCGTTGTTTTCGTCATCGGCACACCATACGGCGGGATATTCACACCGGAAATGGCATTTTGCGGAACCGATGAACCGTTCACCGGAAACGCTCCGTTGTTCACGAACATCTGTTGTCCGGCGGCAATCTGTTTTTGCCGTTCAGCAATAGCCGTGCTTAAATCTTTGTTGCCCATCCGAATCACAGCAAGAATCGCACCGCGGTTGCTCGCTTCAACAATCGGATCAACACCCGGTTCAAGTTGCGTGTTGACCAGCGTCCCGACACCTGCCATTGCTAATCCTTGGAATTCAGGATTCGGCAGATAGACGACTTTCGTAATAAAGTTGCCGGAAAGGACTTGGTCGAAATCGTTATCTGTAAATTCAATCGGAATCGAGTTGTGTGCCAAAAACGCCTGCGTCCGCGCCATTGTCGGGGCAATTTCCAGCGTCGGATACAATTCTTTACCTTGCCGTCCTGGAATGTTCGTCAATTTCAGCCGGTAGATATTTCCTTGGGCGAAATCGTGTGTCGCCGGACAGACCAGCGGTTCGGAATCAAACGCACCGGGAATTCTTGCATCCCAGTTAAGCGTCAGATTTTCCAAGCCGATGAAGTTAACCTGCGAAGTCGGTATAAATACCGGTCGAAGTACGGCTTGCGGCACCGGTGCCTCGGCAACAGGACCAACAGGGGCAGCGGGTCCCGGCAGCGATGCCGGTCTGTACTGTTCGGCGATAACGCCCGGTCCGGGACCGTCAACACCGTAACCTTGGTACGGCGATTGATTGAACCCGCCGGTTAATATCGGTCCTTGGCAGCCCGCTAATGCTGCAAGAAGAGCCAGTAATGATAAACGGAATCGCATCAGGTTTCCTCCCCCTTTAACGAACAGGATATTTTGCACTGGACGAAAATGCGTATTTTTTCTACAATCCGTCCCTTCGTATTTCTTATTTTCGGTTATTCCCAATGCAATACTTTGATTTTTTCCGCCGAATGAGCGGTTTTTCTGTTGCCGGTGCAGCGTTTTTTCTTTTATACCTTGCGCAACTTGCCGCAGCAGAGGAAAATAGACTCACTGGGAAGTTTGTGCTGGAACAAACAATAAAATCGGTTGCGGCGATTAAAACGATTGAGAGCGATATTCGGATGGATGTATTCGTTGACGGCATTGAATTCTCCGCCCGCGGCAGATATGAGGAACAGGCGGTTCCGAAACCGGCGGCAACGCCGTTCTTGCGTTCGATGTACCGCTTGGATGTCAACTTTCTGTCCGACGTTCCGGCGGCACCGGGTTCTGAACGGAACCGAATGACACTCGTCTGCCACCTCGATACCGACAGGGAAAAAAACCAGATTTGGCAATATACGTCGATTGAAGGTACGAAAACACTCAACGCTATTAAAATTTCCCTTTTGGAAGATGCGGTGAAACGTTCCGGCAAATTACCGTACTTCGGTTCGGTGAGCGAAGTACGGAACCTCGGCGGGCTGGCAGCGCAGTTGAAGCAACTGGCGGTTTTTTACGATTTCGATACACTTCAAAAGGACACCGGAAAAGACAACGTTTGGAAAATCACCGGTGCCGTCCGCAAAGAACACTTTGACAAACTTATTGCCCGGTTCGGCGGAATTGACAAGAAGAAGCGGTATCCGTCGGACTTTCCGTCTGATGCCGAAATCTGGATTGGCAGGGACGATTTTTTCCCGTACAAAATTATTTATTATAATCGTCCGTCGGAAAATTCGCCGAAGCGGAACATATTGTACCGCTCTTCGTACTTTAACACAAAATTGAACAGCACCGAGATACCGCCGGAGATGTTTGCGACGTTTGAAGAAGGCGAGTATCCTGACGGCGTGTTCGGTTTGCTGGACATCACCGCTGTTGTGATTCGGTCATTGGGCTTGCGGTAATTAGCCCCACGCTGCTTTGCCGCTTACCGTTTTTCCGCCACGGCAAACGATACGTCTTTGATACCGCTTTCCGCCGCCAAGACCAGCAGCGGTTCAACGCTGCCGTAAGAAACATTCTTATTAGTCCGAATCCGTACTTCGGATTTGCTGCCGTATTTTTCATGCCAATTAACAAACACGCTCCGCAGGTCTTTTAATTCAACCGCCTGTGTACCGAGTAAAATTTGTTTCTCCTGCGGAACGTTGATAATGATTTTCGATGACGATGAATTCTCTTCCAGCGGCTTTGCTGTTTCCGCCGCCGGTAAATCAATATCAACCGAAACGTCCTGCTGCACCAGATTGCTCGTTACCATAAAGAAAATGATTAACTGAAAGACGATGTCTATCAGCGGTGTCATATTCAGCGAAACGCCCTGCGGTTTCAAATGGTCGGGTGATTTCATTACCGGCAAGTCCTAAAACTCTTTTTAACTCAACAAAAACAAAAACATAAAAGGGATTTTTGTAAGGGGAAAAGTTTTTTTGCCCCCTACTTTAATTTGAATTGATT
>JAISJZ010000301.1 GCA_031261125.1 Planctomycetaceae bacterium
GAGACGCTGCGCCGTCTCGGTCTCGGGACGATGGCGCAACAATAAATATTTTATCGACATTTTTTATGCCCTTTGACGCTTGAAAAATAAGGGTAAAATGGTGTTTTACAAAAGTTTAGAATTAATTTAGAAAAGAGATTGTGTTGAACATAACGAACGTAAAAACGTATTACGGAAGTGCTACAGATTCACCGCCCGCTTTGGTCATAAGCGCACGATAAACATATTCGTGCGAAATTGTTTGACTCACAAATCGCACGGAACCATCCGCAATAGCGGCATTAACGCCGCCAGTGTGCGAGCTGTAAGCAGTGCGCACACCATTATCAGCCTCCGTTTTGGCATTGATAATCATCATTGTAGCTCCATTATCGGTAACGATAAACCCATGACCCTGGTGATGTGTCCAATTGAAGGGATTGAATGACTTTCCATCTGTCGAAACCAAAGGACGCTGCGAATGAGCTTCGATAAATGCAATGGTATTACTCGTTCCGTCAACGATATCGCCAAATCCGTAACCACTGGCACGATTGAAGAGCCCGGTATTTCCTGAATGACCAAAATTCCGATCAGGCGCAGTAACTACCGGGTTCCAGGTTTCCGTACCATCGGCGGCACGTTTGAGAGTATTACCACCACCGTTTGCGGAATAATCTTTCACCGTGTTTTTTATCGCTGGCAGAGGACTGGACGGACATTTGAATGTGGTTGGAGCAGACTTCGCAGATTCTTCGTTTGGTTTTGGATTCGGCGTTCCAGCCGTTGTTTTATTAAGACCAGCACCATTACCATAAGCGTCAATCGCTAAAAAGGATGCCTGACTGAAATCCATGCTGGCATAAAGAGCGGTTGCTTCGATGTAAGGAAGCAAAAAGGCGGGCCAAGTAATCTGGTTCCACGGGG
The DNA here is from genome assembly GCA_031261125.1 of Planctomycetaceae bacterium. Lineage (GTDB taxonomy): Bacteria > Planctomycetota > Planctomycetia > Pirellulales > Thermoguttaceae > WRKP01. The sequence continues at coordinate 907 of JAISJZ010000301.1, forward strand.
TACCGGCACTATTATTAATCGCGTAGACATTTAATTGTTGATCCGTGACAACTTTTCCGTTGTCACGAAGCACCTGTCCCGGAATAAGGCATCCCGGCGGTAACGCATTGTGGGTATCGTGATAAGTGTGCAACGCCAATCCCAACTGTTTGAGATTGTTCGTACACTGCATTCTTCTTGCGGCTTCACGAGCCGCTTGCACAGCGGGCAAGAGCAAAGCGATGAGAACGCCGATAATGGCGATAACTACGAGGATTTCGACGAGGGTAAAGGCAGATTTTACGGAATTTTCATTTTCCGCTAAAGTTTTGGGTTCAGATTGCCGTGTGTGTGTCGGGTCAACGCGCCAGAACACTTTAACAGAATTGCGATAAGATTCATAACATTCTCCTTTGTCTAAATGAGTAAGGTGAAGCAGAACACTAACTAACCCGTGCATAGTAGCATAGTTGCCGGCATTGTCAATAGAGGGGAGAAATTTTTTATGCACCCTGTGTAGAATTCGGCTTCTGCTCCGTCTATATTTCTATCAGCATTATTAGCCGCGGGCAGTTGTCTGCGGTTGTTACGGGAGTTTCTGAAAACTCCTCAACAAAAAAAGAAAAACAAAGAAAAAATCTCTTTTTTTATCTTTTTTTTGAGTGAGAAATAGTTTTTAGAAGTACCCTACATCTAAAAAATCAGAGGACAATAAGATGCCGTTCATCCGTTCCGTACTTTTCCTCTCGGCGTTGTTGTTTGCGCCGTTGCTGTTTGCCGATGTTCCGCTGCTGACGGAACCGAAGACATTTGAACTGCCGTTTGCGTCCCAGCCGGATGCCGAACGCGGGTACATTGACATTCGGATTCAAAATCCCGATGCGCTGTTCAACGCCGATATTTTCGCCGTTGAATTTGAGTGCAGCGAACCGGAGGCGATGGGCGATCCCTCGTTCTACTTTCACTCCGGCAGCGGCTGGTATAACTACTCCGTCGGTTCGCCGGAAGCATCGGCGTTGAATCCAAAACGGTTCCAATTTGAAGTCATCCGTTCCCGGTGGTCGCACACTGAGGAAAAACCGGGACCTGTCGAAAAGGCGGACATTATCCGCTTCGGATTTTGGCGGGGCGGTTCCAAAGACGCAGAGGTGAAACTGTTGAGCATTAATGCCGAAATGTATTCGATTCTGCTTTTAACGCCGGAGAATAAAGAGGGGGAAGCGGACGCAAAGAACTTGTTAAATCAAATGAAACAAGCAGGTATTCCGGCAGGGACGCTGCCGCAGAAGGATTTAGCAGCCGACTTACTGAACAGGGTCAAAGTTATTATTCTGCCGCAAAACACGGAATTCACGCCGGAACAAACCGCTGTGCTGCAACAGTACAGAGAAAAAGGCGGAATAACCGTTGATTATCAACAACTGCGTTCCGGCGATACGCCGGACAGCAAACGGCGGTCCCTCTTGAACTTGTTCGGAAGTATCGACCCGTCGTTCCTGCATAGGGACATCGTCAAACGCTGGCAGCAACTCTTTTCCGTCGGCGACCCGCGGAACCGAAGCATCGAAAAGCGGCAGGTATTGGCGGAGAAATACCTCGCCAACTTGAAAACGAACGGCTTTGATTTACCGCCGGAATTTTTTACCCGCGGTGCAGACGAGGAAATTGTCAAGAAGTTTGTTCCCCGATTTGAAGAGTTATCCGAACGGTTAAACTCGCTTCGTCAATCGGCAATCCGGGAATATTGCGCGTCTGTCCCGCCTAAAACGCCAGAGTTTCGGGCGTGGTGGGAACACGCCGGACTCGGTGCCTATCCCGGCGATTGGGAGCGGACAATGAAAGAACTATCCGAAGCGGGATTCAATGCCGTTATTCCGAATTTTCTTTGGGGCGGTTCGGCAAATTACGCCAGCGACGTTCTTCACCGCAACAAGAAGTTTGAGCAGTACGGCGACCAAGTCGAACAAGCAATCGCTGCCGGAAAGAAATACGGTGTCGAAGTTCACGCTTGGCAGGTTTGCTGGCGGCTCGAAGGTTCGCCGCGGGAATACATCGAAAAAATGCAGAAAGAAGGGCGGACGCAGGTTTCATTTAACGGCGAACCGTCAGCGTGGCTGTGTCCGTCAAATCCGAAGAACATTGACTTGGAATGTGAAACGTTGTGCGAATTAGTCCGCAAATACAAGGATTTAGACGGAATTCACTTCGATTATATCCGTTATCCCGACAGCGAACACTGTTATTGCGAAGGGTGCAAAGAACGGTTTGAATCGGCAGCGGGAGTTAATGCTGAAAATTTCCCGAAGGATGTCCGCGGTACCGGCAAGTTTGCGAAACAGTACAATCAATGGCGTTGCGGTAACATCACGAAACTGGTCGAGCGGGTTCACAAAGAGGCGAAGGTTATCCGTTCCAACATCAAGATTTCTGCGGCGGTGTTTCCGAGTTATCCGGGCTGCAAGTACGGCATCAGTCAGGACTGGGGTTTGTGGGTCGAACGCGGATACCTTGACTTCGTTTGTCCGATGGACTACACGGACAATCCTGCGAATTTCGAGGGCTACATTCAACGTCAGAAGGAAATCGTGAAGGACAGGATACCGCTGTATCCCGGCATCGGAGCAACGGCGACCGGAATCGCAATGACACCGGACAGGGTTGCGGCAGAGATTGACATTGTCCGTAAGCAGAACGCACCGGGCTTTGTGATTTTCAATTTGACGGAGCGGACGATACAGAGTATTCCGCCGATGATGAAATTGGGACCGACACGGTAAAGACCGGTACTAATCCGTCTGAACGAGTTCCTGCATCATCCGTTCAATCCGCGACTCAATTTGATTGTCAATAACGCCCATCGCCGTTTCGAGAACGCAGCCGCCGGGTGTGATTCTGCCGTCCGGGACGATTTCCGTCTTGGCGGTGCCGCACATCTGATTGACAACCAAATCCATCTGCGGCTGTAATGTTTCGTAATCGTCCGGGTTCAGCCGGACTTTTATCGCTGTGCTGCCCGCCCCTAATTCCAACGCTTCCCGAAGAAGTTTCAACGGCACATCGACCATTTCCGGCAGGTTCCGTGCAACCGCCCGTTCCGCAATGGAAGCCGCAACCTGTACCGCACTTTGTTCCCAAAGTTGTAGGAACGACTGCTTTGCCGTTTCCAGTTGACCGAGCATTGATTGCATCGCAGGAAACAGCGTTTCCAGTTTCGTTCCAAGTTGTACCGCCGCCTCGTTGCGGATTTTTTCGGCATAATCAATCGCCGCCTGCAATTCACCGTCGGCGTATCCTTTTGTTGTTCCCTCATCATAGCCGACTTTATATCCTTCGTCGTATCCGTTCTTTCGGGCGGTGTCTTCGTTCTTTTTTAACTCCGCTTTCAACTTAATGGCATCGCTTTCCAGTTGGGCATTCCGTTTCTTGTAATTCTCTTCTTCCGTTTTGAGTTTTTGATTTAATGTTCTGAGTTCGATTCGGATTTTCTCTGCTTCTTCGGCGGCTTGAGTTCGGGCGGTTTCGATTTCCTGCCGGGAAGTATCCCGCAGCCGGGCAACTTCGTTTCTCGCTTGGGCAGCAACTTGTACCGCATCGGCTTTCACCCGCGCAAGATATTCCGCCGCCTTCTCTTCAAGGTCGATAAAATTAAAAGGGACAGGTCGGTAGTTAATCGTTTGCGGTAGAGGCATATTGAATACAAATTACACGGTTTGCTGTTGCGCATTGTGAAAAGAATAAAGCAGCGTGTTCATCACTGTCCGTTCTTTCACTTTCCGTTCTTCGGTTTCCAGCCGCAGAAGGAAACGTTCTTTCAGTGCAACTTCAATGTCTTGCAGCAGTTGCTCGTTCGCCGGTTCATACTGCGTCAGGCGTTTAGCAACGTCAAGTTGCAGCGGTTCCGGCAGAATTGCCAATACTTCACCTGCTTTTGATGCCTGAATATGGGCGAGTACCACGGCAATCGTCTGCGGCAGTTCCTCGACGATTTCTTCCGCAATCGTTTCCGCCGGCAAAGAACGGAGAAAGGAAAAATGACGACGGGACAGGTTCGTTGGCGGCGGGACTCGTTCCGCCGTTTGATTGAATTGAGATTGACGGAAACGGTTCTTGTATGTTGACGGTTGATAATCCGTTTGCGGTAATTCATAATTCGCCGTTCGTGATTTTTCTTGTCCGTTGTCCATTGTTTCGAGAAATTCGGACGCAACCCGTTCCGTTGCCTGAACGGAAATGTCTCCGAGAGCAAGCATTTCGTGCCGCACCGCTTTCGCCTCGTCCGGCGGAAGCCGGTCAAGCAGCAGGTTAACGCTTTGCCGTTCCAAACCGCTTAAAAACAATGCTGTCTTTTGAATACCGTTCATTAGCGTTAGTTATTAACTTCGATGTTTCCAATCCATTGTCTCATCACGGCGGCGGCGGCATCAACATCATCACGGACAATGTTGCCGGCTTCGTCCGTTAGCATCTGCTGCGATTCGTCAAAACCGGGCAGCGTCTTCATATATTCAATCCGTTCCTCTTCCTCTTTCTTCAACCGTGCTTCCCGCTCTTCCAGCGATTCATCCGGTTCGCCCTTCATTACCCGAACCTGCCGTTCCCGCTGCGCTTCCAACTCTTCAACCGTTTTGCCGGCGACTGCCGCCCGCTGCTGTTCCGCAATTTTCTTGGCAACCCTTGCCGCTTCGTACTTCTTGACAAGCATCAGCGCATCCAGCACCATCTCTTCTTTCGGTGCAAAAATCTTTGCCCGTTTTTCGCGGTGCCGGTCCAACTCTGTCAACTTGTCTTTTGCCGCATTGACCCCGCGGACAATATCGTCCGGCGACAAATGTTTCGGATAGACCTCATCATTCAGTTTATCCCGCTCAAACAGTTCCCGTTCGATACCGAACATTTCGGAGACCTGTTTTTCTTTTTCCGTCCGTTCTTCTTGGCGTTTTTTTTCGTATTCAACGGCATCGGCAACCGGCATTTTCCGGTGCCGCCCCCCGACTTCTTTGGAATAATTTTTTCCTTTGACCGGTCGCCGGCGGGATACGACGATACCTTCATCCATCTGCCCTAATGCTTCGAGCAGTTTGATAATTTCGTCGGAGTTCAGTCCTTCAAGCATCTGCGTATGTTCTGCCAAATCGTTCGGCAGAACCGGCACTTTACTCAAATCCGGCGGTCCCTGCGTTTTCTTGTTTTTTCGGAATATACCCATTGATTACATCTGTTCCACCATTACCGAGTTGCCAATCCACTGCCGAAGAACAGCCGCCGCCGCATCGGGATTCTCCTGTACCAACTCCGCTATTTCCTCTTGCAGCGAACGGATACTCTTGTCGAAACCCTCCAATGTCCGCTTCTTTTCAATCTCCTCTTCATCAGCGGCTGCCGCTGCCGCCTCTTCCTCCGCCTTCGCTTTCGCCCTTGCTTCAATCACTTCCAGCGGAATCTCCGGTGCCTCGTAAATCACAATCGGTTCCGGCTTCACCGGTCGGGTCATCGCCCAAAGCACACCCAAACCGCACAGCACCAAACCAAGCAGCGAAAGCGTCTGCCAATTCATCATCAAAAATTGCAAAAACTCCTGCCACGCCGTT
>JAISJZ010000359.1 GCA_031261125.1 Planctomycetaceae bacterium
GTCTATTGTATCTTTACCGCACGATTGAGCAAATAATAGACCTCGTTGAGCCGCAGGTCTTTCTTAAATGAATCAATCGTCGTATCGGCACCGATTTTCAAAAGTTCGACATCGGCAAGTTCCGCATAATCTTCAAAGTATTCCGGCGTTAAATCGTATGAAACGACATGTGGTGCGTTCCGCCTGCCAGAATCCACGAATGAGCGGCAATGGTCAGGTTCGGTTGCACCGGAAATAACGAAAAATTGACGCTGATAAAATGTAAAACACTGTTGTCTTATCAATACAAAAAATTATGGCAAGTTATTAGAGGTTGCACTTAGCCCGCTTGCTTGACAAGCGGGCTGCCGGTACAATGTCAACGTCGAAACGCAAATACGGCGAGCAGAAAGATGACAGTTATACCGGCAAAAACTTGGAAACAGCAAAAACAGTTTCTCGACTTCCCGCGGATTCTCTACAAAGATGACCCGTACTGGGTGCCGCAAATCCGTATTGAACAAAGCGGGCTTGCCGGTTTCAAATTCTTCGGACACAAAGACCCCTTCTATGAACATAACGAAGGGCAGGCGTTCCTCGCATTGGACGGTAAAAAAGTCATCGGACGCATCGTTGCCGTTCTCAACCGCGGACATCTCGAACGGTACAACGACGGTGTCGGTTTCTTCGGCTTTTTCGACTGTATTGACGATGTTTCCGCTGCCGGTGAACTATTTGCCGCCGCTGCCGGTTGGCTCAAAGAACGGAACTGCACCGTTGTCCGCGGTCCGGTGAATCCGTCGCTGAACCAAACGCTCGGACTGCTCATTGACGGTTTTGATTCGATGCCGACGTTTATGATGACGTATAATCCCCGTTATTACGAAAAGTTGCTCGAAGAGAACGGCTTCCGAAAATCGCAGGACTTGTATGCGTATTGGGGGGCGGTCTCAATACTGCCGAAAGTGAACGCTAAGTTGCAGCCGAAGGTAGATATGATTAGGGAACGTACCGGTGCCGTCCTGCGGAATGTCAACACAAAACACTTTCAGAAAGATGTCGAAACGTTTCTTTCAATTTACAACCGGTCGCTGACAAACACTTGGGGCTATGTTCCGTTGTCGGAAAATGAAATCAAGGAAATGGCGTTTTTTCTGAAATGGCTCATCGTCCCGGAATTGACAACGGCAATCGAATTAGACGGCAAAGTCGTCGGTGCGTCGTTTGCCTTGCCGGATTACAACCCGCGGATTAAAGAAATTGGCGGACGCATTACGCCTTGGGGACTTTGGAAACTGCTGCGGCGGAAACAGGACATCAAAAAGATTCGGATTATCAGCACAAATGTTTTGCCGGAGTATCAGATGCAAGGGCTGGGGATGCTGCTGCTCAACGGTTTAGTACCGAAGGTATTAAGCAGCGGAATTCAGGAAGCCGAATTTTCGTGGGTATTGGAATCAAACAATTTTTCCCGCGGTTCGCTGGAAAAAGGCGGTGCCGTCCGCAACAAAACGTACCGGGTTTATGATAAACCGGCAGCCGGTAATTCCTAGCCGGCAGAAAAATATGAAACCAGTATTTTTGAATTGGACAGAACCGCCTTTACATACTGCGGCGGATTACTTTGTGAAACAATTCACAAGGGACGGCGTTCTGAATATGCGGAATGTTACCGTTGCTGTTACGGGCAAACAAGCCGGTCTTCGGCTGTTGGAACTGCTTGCCGAATGCGCCGAACAGATGGATATCCCCGCTTGGTACCCGCCGGAAGTCATTACCTTCGGACAGTTGCCGGAGCAGTTCTACACGCGGCGGAAAGAGTTTGCAGATGATTTGACGCAAGCGTTTGTTTGGGTGAAAGCCCTCGAAGAATGTTTCGCTGATTCGGGTAATTTCCTGCCGAAGATGCCGGAGGACTTGGAAAAACGTTTGCGTCTCGGTCAAGCGTTCGCCGAACTTCACAAAGAGTTGACAGCGGAGGACTTGGACTTCAACGCCGTTGCCGTTCATTGTGAAAAGTACAACATCGGCAGTGAAGTACCGCGGTGGAAATTTCTCGCCGGCGTACAGAAACGGTATCATCGTTTAATGGATGATTCGCTGAACCTCTGGGACAGGAACTCCGCGATTCTTTTTGCCGTCAATAGACAAGAGGAGAAAGAGTACAGCGAGTTTGTCCGCGGGTTTCGGCAAAACGGTCAAAGATTCTTTCTTGCCGGCGTTGCCGATATGAATAAAGTTCAAAAGGATATTGTGAGCAAGTTTGAAGAATTCATTACGCCTCTTATTTTTGCTCCGGAAGAATACAAGCATAAGTTTGATAACTTCGGCGGTTTGATTCCGAAAGAATGGGTTGACGAACCGGTTAAGATTGATGATGCGCAAATTGCCGTTGCCGAGGATTTCTGCGGACAAGCGGACGAGGTGTTGCGGAAAATTGCGGCACAGCAAGGACAGTACAGTGCCGACGAAATCGCTGCCGGTTTGCCGGATGAAAAACTCTTGCCGGTCATCGAACAGCGGTTTGAGCGGGCGGGGCTGACAACGGAATATGTTAAGGGACTGCCGATTCAGCGGACAAGTGTGTATCGGCTGGTTGAATTGCTGCCGGAATTAGCTGTTGAGCCGCTTGCGGCTCAACAAGTACCGTACCGGGCGTTCGCGGAATTTCTGCGGCATCCTGATGTGCAAAGCAGCGCGGTACTGACGCAACTCGACAATTATTACACCGTTCATTTACCGAGGAACGTTAACGGAACGTGGGCGGAAGATGTTTTGAATGACAAGAGCCAAACGGAAACACAGGAACAACTGGATGCTGCATGGAGATCAATACAGGAATTATTTTTTGCCGCCGCAAGCAACACCGTTAATAATGCTGAACGGCTGAATATCATCTTGAATCAATTCTATGGCGGCGAACAAAGCCGGTTCACGAATGAAGCGTTGAAACATATTCGCAAAGCGATGAATACCGTTGCGGACATTCCGAAACAAGTTTTACCGGATGTTCCGTTCCGTAATTTTGTGCGGCTGATTTTAAGAGAATTGGGCGGCACGTTTATTCCGCCGTTTGACAAACCGGAAGCAATCGAACTGGTCGGCTGGCTGGACTTGCCGATGAATGATGCATCGGTCGCCGTCATTACCGGAATGAATGACGGTACGGTACCGTCTTATGTTAATGAGGACATCTTTTTGCCGGATGAATTACGGCAGCACTTGAATATCACGGATAACCGTAAACGGATTGCCCGCGATGTGTATAACCTGTCGCTTATTCTGAACAGCCGGCAAAAGGAAAACGTACTGCTCATTGCCGGTCGGCGGACGGAGGACGGCAGCGCACAACTGCCGAGCCGGCTGTTTTTCGCCGCTGATGACGTAACGGTTTGCGAACGCGTCAAACGGTTCTTTGGAGAACAGCCGAAGCGGGAATCGGTGCGGTTTGCCAATGAAGAAATAAAGGAACGTCAATTCGGATTTACGGTTCCTGCGGCGGAGAATATCGGCAGTGAAATTACAAAGTTAAGTGTATCGGACTTCAAAAATTACAAAATATGTCCTTACAGGTTTTATCTGAAACGGTTGAAGTATTTACAGCATTTGAACGATACCGATGCGGAAATGGGGGCGAACACATTCGGGTCGCTGATTCATAAGGTTCTGGAATTATTCGGCAAATCCGGGTACCGCAATGCCGATGATGCGGCAGTGATAGAACGTTTTGTGCTTAATGAGTTTAGAACGTTAGCGGAACAGCAGTACGGCAGCGCACCGGCGGCGGTACAACTGCAATTCGGAATGGCGGAGCAGCGGTTGAAAGCGTTTGCCGTCAAACAAGCGGAACGCCGAAATGAGGGCTGGACAATCGTTGATACTGAAATTCATTTTGGAGAGAAAGACGGTATTAAGATTTTGGATGGTACGTTGCCGATATATCTGACAGGACGGATTGACCGGATTGACCGGCACAAAAACGGAGAGTACGCCGTTCTCGATTACAAAACCGGTGATTCAAAAGCAGCCCCGGAGGAAGTTCACCGCAAAGGAAGAAAGGGTGCGAAGGAGTGGGTTGATTTTCAACTGCCGCTGTACGATTTTCTTGTCCGGCACTGCGGGCGGGAATCTGTGATTCCCGCTAATGCGGAGATTCAACTCGGTTATTTTGTATTGCCGAAGGACGACACCGGCGGCATCATCACAGTAAAGTGGTCGCCGGACGAAATAAAAGCAGCCGCGGAAGAGTGCCGGGACATTGCACAGAAAATCCGCCGTAATGAATTTCCGTTGGCGGAAGACCCGCCGAAATACGATGATTTCCCTGAAATATGTTTGCCGTGAATAAGAAATAGTGGAAAACGTTACGAAATTGGTAACGTTTTGCGGCATCGGGTATGATATACTGTTGCTGATGGTGTTTTTGTTCCCATTTTACTCATTCGACCAATGACGCGATTTTACTTCATTGCCATTTTTACTTTCGTCATTGCTTTACCGCCGGTATTCGGGTTCACCGCCAGAATGCACGATGATTGGTTAGCCCAAGACGCTGCCGAACCGGCAAAATGTTTCACTGACACGACCGGTAATGCCGTTGAAGTACAACTGCTGCAAAAGGTTTTAACCGAATTAAAAGACGGCGGTACAAACAGCGGCATAACCGCCCGGCTGAACGAATTGCAAACGCAGAACGTTCACGGCAGCGACCCACGGTGGCGGCAACTCTATTGGGATGCCTGCGCCGAACGTCGGAAAATCCGTTTGCAGTTCGTCCGAAAACATTATCCGGTCATTGTTTATACCAAACACGATATTCTCGGAGGTTCGCATTATTCTTATACGGAGTCGCCAACCGATGCTCAATTCCGCGACCGGCTTATCGCACCGGGGGCTTCACTGATTTCGTTGAGCATCGGCGAAGACGGTACACTGTCCGAAAAAGTTCTTGTGAAAGCACCGGAACGCGGAACGCTGCGAGACCCCGATGTTTCGTTTGACGGAAAGACCATCGCGTTTTCAATGCGGAACGATGTCAATACAGATGATTATCACTTGTACGATTACGATACCGAAACGGGCAAAGTCCGGCAATTAACTTTCGGCAACGGCTTTGCGGACATCGAACCGTGTTATCTGCCCGACGGCAATATCCTGTTTCCATCAACGCGCTGTATGCAAATCGTTGACTGCTGGTGGACAGACGTTGTCAATCTGTACTGCTGCGATAAAGACGGGCGTTTTTTGCGCCGCATTGGTTTCGACCAAGTCCATACGAATTATCCGAAAGTTCTGCCGGACGGACGTATTACTTATACTCGCTGGGATTATAACGACCGGGGACAAATTTTTCCTCACGGTTTGTTTATGATGAACTATGACGGAACCGGTCAGATTGAATATCACGGCAATAATTCGTTTTTTCCGACTTCGATACTTCACGCCAGAGGAGTACCGAACTCAAATAAAGTCGTTGCCGTTGCCAGCGGACATCATACCTTGCAAAAGGGCAAACTTATTCTGATTGACCGAAGTAAAGGAACGGTTGAGAATCAAGGCGTTCAGTTGATTGCCCCGATTCGGGAAACGAAAGCAGAACGGATTGACGCTTACGGACAGCAGGGAGACCAGTTTCAGTATCCGCTGCCGCTTGACGAAGATAATTTTATCGCTGCGTATTCGCCGCTGGGAAAACATCATTACGGTTTGTATTATATTAACACGGACAACACGAGGCGGGAACTGTTGGCGTTTGATGCGTCTTCGCCAGTTTCGCATTGCGGACAGCCCGTTCCGTTAAAACCGCGGACAATACCGATGCTGCGGACTTCGCCGGTGGATTACACGAAAAAGACCGGTACGTTTTATGTTCAAGATGTTTATGAAGGTCCCGGTCTTGCCGGTGTTGAACGCGGAACTGTTAAGGAACTGCGGGTAGTTGCTCTTGAATTTCGGGCGGGAGGAATTGAAAAAAACGGTAATCACGGACCGGCAGGCGGAGCGTTGGTTTCTACTCCGATTGCTGTTGACAACGGTTCTTGGGATGTGAAGCGGGTTCTTGGAACGGTGCCGGTAGAGAAAGACGGTTCAGCATATTTTGAAGTTCCGGCACAGACACCGGTTTATTTCCAGTTATTGAACAAACACGGCGAAACAGTACAAACGATGCGGAGTTGGTCGGTCTTGCAGCCGGGGGAAATGTTTTCGTGTATCGGCTGCCACGAACCGAAGGCGGCAACGATGAACAATCCCGAATCCCGCGGCGGAACAATACGGACACTTGCTTTACGCCGTGAACCGAAGAAGCCGGTTGATACATTAGCAGCGGGGCTTTCCCCGCAAACGGGATTTAGTTTTGCTCAAACCATTCAGCCGATACTCGATGCAAACTGCGTTTCGTGCCACATCGGCGGCAAGAAAGATGACGGTTCGCCCGCCCCGTTTAGTTTGCTCGGCAAAGCGTTTGTGCCTACGCAGGAACGCAAGGTCAATATGGCGGGGCGGCAGTTCAGCGAATCATACATCAACTTAACGCAAGGCGGCAAGGCAAACGAATTCGTTAATTGGCTGGGAGTTCAACTCGGACCGCCGATGGTGCTGCCGAATACTGCCGGTGCGGTAAAGAGCAAACTTCCGCGGATGTTCGATAGTTCGTTTAACCTAGCGGCTCTGCCGGAGTATCATAAAGATATTGTCTTATCCGATACCGACTGCCGCAAAATAGCAATGTGGATTGATTTGCTTGTTCCGTTCAGCGGTTCTTACACTGATGAAACGAGTTGGACAAATGCGCAGAAATCGGAGTATGCTTATTATCAGATGAAGCGGGACAAGATGGCAGCGATTGAGCGGGAAAACGTTGAGAAGTACATACAGTATCGAAACGGCGGAGCGTTGCCGCCGCCGGAGGCGTTTGCGCAGTTCACCGAAGGCGGTATAGAGAACAAAAAGAAATTCTTAAAAGAAAAATAGAGGCACAGATAAACCGGTAGATTTGTTGCCGGATATAATGCTGCCCGACATATAACGATGTACGATAATCCTTTTGATGCGGCAGTAATTGCTGCCGGTAAATTGACTTCGCCGTCTGCGCAGGCAGCATTGTTCTCTGAAATTGCGAAGATTCAATTTGATGCCGGTCTGGTTGACGAACCGCTGAAAATTGCGGCGTTAATCGAATCGCCGTTAGAGAAAAGAAATGTTTTACGCAATGCGGCATTGGATTTCATTGAACGGAAAACAAATTTCGATGCGCTGCCGAAAATTCTTAAGATGTTTCTTGATGCTGAAACGCAAACACGCAGTAGGAATTCGTATTTTGCCGGTCAGGTTGCAATTCTGCTGCTTGAAGTAAAGCCGCCGCAAATCGAGACCGCTTTGCAAGTATTGAAAACAACGGACGAACCGTTTGATTCGGACAGCGTCCGTTATGATTTTATAACGAAATTACTCAAGAGCGGCGGAAAGGATTACAAAGATACGGTAAAAGAAATGCTGCCGCTTTTTAAGAGTTCCGATTACCGCGATTGGAGTTGCCTATCGCTGACGAAAGCATTTGCGGATTGGTCGGAATGGAGTGAAGCCGAGAAAACGGCGGATTCGTTTGAACAGCATCTCCGCAAGAGTTGGGCTTTTTTTGAATTGAGCAGAATTGCCCGCAAGGAAGAAGATAAACAGAGAGCGGCGGGATATTTTTCCCGCGCAGCAGATATTTTATCAACTGCGGCGGATAATGTTCTGCAAGAGCAAAAAGAAGTACATCGGACTGCGGTGCAACTGCGGATTTTCGGGAAAGAAGCGTTAAAGTACGGCAATGAAAACAGCGGGGAAAGTAGTAATAGAGACATAGGAACGAAATTGCTGGAACAGGCGGAAGGAGTTGCTGCCGGAATAATTCCGCCGCTTGAACGGTGCAGGCAGCAGTTGTTTATTGCCAAGGTCTTGCAGGAGTTCCGTGAATTGGATTCGGTACAGAATTATGTCAACGTTAAAATCCTTGACGATAAAACCTTGTCCGGTGTTGACCGCAGCAAAATAATTCAGTGGTTTCTCGAAGTCAAACAACGTTCAAACAATACGGGCGAGGGATATAAGCCGCCCGATTGGTCGCTAGCCGTTCAGACGGCAGCGGAAGAAGTTCCTAAAACACCGTTTGCCGCGGCAGATGAATTGAATCAGGTAAAACGGATTGCGGAAATTTTGCGGCGGTTTGTGCATCGGAAACAAGCGGTTGCCGCAAACGGCAACCCGAAAGACGACATTAACCGATTATCCGGCGAGGAATACGAAGATTACTATTACAGTCCGTTTGCGGTAGAGGATTGCGGCTGCTGATGAAACATAGCGTTGCAGATAAAATACTTTTATTTTTGAAGTATTTTTATCTCTCTATTAAATTTTTATTTTACCGTGATAAATTTTCAGGCACGTCGGCACGTCGCCAACAATTTAACCCAAAGGAAAACTTTATTGAAATAATCGTTTCGTAAAAAATTAGCGTGAGTTATGTTCAAAAGTTGTGTATGTATTGCAAATTGGCAATGGTCTTGGAAAATAGTTTTTAACGAAACAATCACCACTTCCCAGGAGCCATTACCGATGCAAAATCATAACACGCCCGCCGACGGACTG
>JAISJZ010000364.1 GCA_031261125.1 Planctomycetaceae bacterium
CGTCGCTCGGTGTAGATGGCGCGGAGCCGATCACCCGATTGACACCGGATGCCCGGTTTCCTGAAGCCGAAGCCGTTCTCGCCAATGGAATTGCAACGCCGAATCCGACTGATTTTGATTCGCCCGTTGCCGGATATTGGGATGCGGCAAATCGCCCCGATCGTCCCGGTTTGAGAATTATGGAACCGACGGAACAGGAACGGCGTTTTCCGGGACATTGTTACAAATCGGCTTTTCCGCTTTCGGAGAAGTATTTTATCGTTTCGTATTCTTACGACCGGCTGCGTGGCGAACTGGGACCGAATCTTCCGAATATGTTCGGAATTTATTTCGCCGATGTTTTCGGAAACAAGGAATTGATTTACCGAGACCCGAACATTTCCAGCGTTTGGGCAAAGCCGCTCAGACCGCAGCCGGTGCCGCAGAGATTGACGGGCGGTGTCAAACCGGAATCGGTAACCGGAAAGTTTTATCTTCAAAATGTGTACGAAAGTTGGCCCAAGTTGCCGGAGGGAACCGAAAACAAAATTACGGACTTGCGAATCATTCAGGTTCTGTTGAAAACAACGCCTAACGCCGATCAACCTTCCGTCGGTGCAGCTTTTGCCGCACCCGGTAAGCAAGTTTTGGGAACTGTTCCCGTAGAAGATGATGGTAGTGCTTATTTTGAAGTTCCGGCAAAAACGCCGATTCTTTTTCAAGCGTTGGGTTCAAAGGGGCAAGCCGTTCAAACGATGCGAAGTTTGACGTATCTGCAACCGGGCGAAACAATGAGTTGCATCGGCTGTCACGAAAACCGAATGTTGACATTTTCGCCGAAAAACACCAGTTTAGCCGCTAAACGGAAAGTATCCGTTATCACACCGGGTCCAGACGGCAGCCGCCCGTTTTCGTTTCCGATCCTCGTTCAGCCGGTTCTCGAACGAAATTGTGTTTCCTGCCATAACAGTACAAAAACGGAAAAAGAACACGGTAACGTGATCTTGACCGGCGAACCGGAAGGGCGTTATACCCGCTCGTACAACGCTTTGGTCAAGCGAACTTCCTTTTCCGCGTGGACGATGCCGAACGGCAATTACGAACCGGCAACGGAGCCGAACCGCTTTGGTTCACGCGGCAGCCGACTCATCAAGATGCTCGAATCGGGACACTACGACGTAAAAATAAACGAAGACGATTGGAACCGGCTCAATACGTGGATCGATACCAACGCCTTATTTTACGGAACATTCAATGTCGAAGATCAAACCCGGCAACAACGCGGTGAACGAATTTCGGAACCGCAACGATAGAACAATGATGCAAAAAATAACAAAATCTCTATGAGATACCGTAGTATTTGTTTTCTATTTTTTTTATAAACACTCTTGACTTTTTTTATTTTCTGTGTAGAATGGGGGGAATATCGTCGGGGGATTGTCGGATACTGTACCGTACTGCCTGTTACCAAACGTTACCGTTTTGGTAACATTTGTTGCATATTTGTTTAGCCGGGCGGTTCATCGCCGGAATTTTTAGCCCAATCGCTTGCGATGGGAGAAGGGGGACCGAAGAGGTCGAAAAATTATTTTGATTGGCACGACCCGTGCAGGGGGGGGTAAATCGCCATAACCGCGGGTGTCAACCCAAAAAACGCGGTTTCACTCTCGTCGAACTTCTCGTCGTGATCGCCATTATCGGCGTTCTGATTGCCTTGCTCTTGCCTGCGGTACAGGCGGCTCGCGAAGCCGCCCGCAGAATGGAATGTGCCAACAAGTTACGGCAACTTGTTCTTGCCGTTCACAACTATCACGACACCTGCGACTCGCTCCCTGCGGCACTCGCAGGTCCTTACGGCACGATAAATGCCGTACAACCCGGTCGCTGGAGCGGGTTCATTCCCTTGCTTACGCGGTTTGAACAGCAGGCACTCTACGATAAGATACTAACCGTCAACTGCTATATGGATTCTTATGGCGCACAGAATTTGACGGCAGCACGCGGCGGTGCGGATAATCCGAGAGCAGCACAGCCCGATATTTTTATCTGTCCCTCTAACGGACTTGGCGGCAAACTGGATACTCAAACCGGCTATACCTGTTACCGCTTTAATATGGGCGATAACCCCGGAAATTATGCCGAAGATAACCAACACAGGGGACCTTTCGGCGTTAGGGCCTGGAAAAATTTATCCGCTTGCACAGACGGAACCAGCAACACTCTTGCTTTCAGCGAAAAGGGCGTTGATGTTTTTAACGGAACATCAAAAGATGTGAAACTTCAGGCGGCAACTTACGCCACTGCTGCGACCGGCGGATTTACCGGAGGATACTTAACTGACCGGACTATCTGCGTCGGTTCTGCGGTCAACGGCAAGTATCAATACGATGTCGGCGGAATGACGAATGGTTTTACTTACTATTTTGGTTGGAATTGGTTTGGTGCTCACGAATATCATATCGGATTCTATACAACGCTTCCGCCGAATTCTCCCTCCTGCTACAACAGAGCATCGGGGTATAACGCTTTGTTTTCCGCAACGAGTTATCACAGCGGCGGAGTGAACGTTGCGCTGCTGGACGGTTCCGGCAGATTTGTTTCCGATACAGTCAACAGCGGAACAGCAAAAGCGTTTGATACGCCTGCTGCGCCGAGCGGACCATCGCCTTTCGGTGTATGGGGAGCAGCGGGAACCCGCGACGGCGGGGAAAGCACTGCTTTGTAACGAATAATTTGTTGTCCATCGTTCATTATCCACTATCCAATTCATTCAACCAGAGATATTTCTATGAAAACTCCTATCAAAAGCAGCGCATTCACATTGGTGGAATTACTGGTCGTCATCGCGATTATCGGCGTGCTGATTGCCCTTCTCTTGCCTGCGGTACAAGCGGCACGGGAAGCGGCTCGCCGGATGCAGTGCCAGAATAAACTGAAACAGTTGATTCTGGCGGTTCACAACTATCACGATTCTGCCAAATCACTGCCCGCCGGACTAGCGGGTCCCTACGGTACGGTCAATGCCGTCAGTGCCGGCCGCTGGAGCGGCTTTATCGCTTTGCTGCCGAGTATTGAACAATCAGCACTTTACGACAGAATAATGAGCGTTGACTGCCGTATGGACGCTTGGGGCGGGAGTTCGCTTTCTGATATGAGTTCGTACGGCGGAAAAGATAACCCGCGGACAGCACAGCCGGATACGTTTATCTGTCCGTCCAACCCGACTGTATCAAAATCGGAAACAACATCAGGTTA
>JAISJZ010000146.1 GCA_031261125.1 Planctomycetaceae bacterium
TGCCATTAAAACGGTTCTTGAACAATGGACGGACGCGACCGACCGGACATTCACGTTCAGTAGTATCAAACCGGAAATTAAAATTGATTACGTTTTTTACAAACCGAAAGAACGCTTGAAGGTGAAGGAAATGAAAGTACTGACCGATGAAATCACGTCCGACCATCGACCGGTACTGGTAGTGTTTGAGTTATTGGATAATTGATGTACGAAGTTGAGGTTAAATATGCGCTGCCTGATGCGGCGGCGTTTGAACGGCAACTCGAACGGTTCGGCGGATATTTCGGCGAACCGGCTGAAGAGTTTGACGTGTTTTACCGGCATCCGGCAAGAAACTTTGCTGATAGCGACGAATGTCTGCGTTTCCGGCGGCGGGTTCTGCCGGATAACAGCGGGGAATGTACGCTAACGTACAAGGGTCCGAAAGTTGACAAGCAAACGAAAACGCGGCGGGAAATCGAAATCGCCGTGGAATCGGCAGCACCGTGGAATGAATTGCTGACCGCTCTTGGTTTTGCACCGGGAGAAACGGTCTATAAACAGCGGCGGAGTTGTTCTGTTGTTTTTCAAGGCGAACCGATTAACACCGTGCTGGATTTTCTGCCGGATTTAGCGGAACGCGGCGGAAGCGGAACGTTTGTTGAATTGGAAACGTTTGCCGATGACGAAACGCTGGACGCAAAGCGGCAAGTGCTGCTTGCATTTGCCGAACAACTCGGTTTGACCGAATCGATTCAAAAAAGTTATCTGGCGTTATTAACACGCTGATTTCATAACGGATTCTACGGCATTTAACCGTTTCCCCGCTTGCGGGGAAAACACCCTGTTGGATGGCAAGCCCCCAACGGCTAACGGTTCTGACCCGATGGCCGCCGTAATGTCTCCCGCAAAATCCCCCAGCCGAAACCGAAGTGAAGCGTGATGAACACCTGCGGTATGTGCGCAAACATACGAAAACGGTTTAGCCCAGCCGTTTGCCGGCTGGTTGAAAGCGTTAACCGCAGCGATTCAAACAACACGGCAAGAGAATACAACGCTAATACACAGCCGTAAATCGCTCCAATTAACCCGAAACTTTGCCCCAAAATCGTCGGCAAACCATAAGTTTCGGGTGTCCACGGACGCGGCGTTTGTAAATCAACTATCGTATATGCGGTTCCCCCAGCCAGCAGCAGAATAAATCCCGCTATCACGCAGAACACAAACAATCCCAATCCGAATGTTTTCAGTGAGAACGTTTCGGGATGTTTGCGGAATAATTTGACCCGTCCTTTGCCGTAGCGCATCATCTGATAAAACAAACCCGGCAGCGAATTACGCGGAACATAACTCACCGCAATCGCCGGGTCGAACCAGCATTTCAAACCGGCTTTGTCGCAACGGGTATTGAACTCGACATCTTCGCAAGCGTCAAACGTTTCGTCAAAATAACCTACGGTATCGAACACTTTTTTCCGGTAGGCAATGCCCGCACTCGATGCCGGACACCATTGGGCTTGACCGGAGTAGATAAACGAATCGGGGTGATGTCCCAATCGGGAACGACGGGCGGCAGCGACGGCAAGTTGAAGCGGCGTTGCGTCTTTTAACTCCAACGGCTGCGGTCGCGCAAGTATATCTGCTTCGGTTGTTTCAAATGCTTTTACAACGTTTGCCAGCATCTCCTTGTTGTCAACGATGCAGTGTCCGTCAACAATGAGGACATATTTCCCTTCGGCATTTTTTACGCCGATATTCCGGGCGGCAGACGATAATTTCTTCGGATTCTCAAAGTATCGGACATTCGGATATTTTGCACAATATGCCTGAACGATTTCTTTTGTGTTGTCGGTTGAAATGCCGTCAATAACAAGAAACTCATACCCGCCGTTTGACAGCGGCGGCTTTTGCGTTGACAGCATATCCAACGTTTGTGCAATATGCTTCTGTTCGTTACGAATCGGAATAATGACAGATAAAACGACCACGGTCGGCAATCAGTAATGAATAACGGTATCAGAACAGTCTCGCATATTCCGGCGTTGTTTGCAAGAGTTCGCCGTGTGTTCCGACGGCAGTGATTTTTCCGTCGTTCATCATCACAATCCTGTCTGCCAAGGGCAATGCCGTCAGGCGGTGCGTAATCATTACCGTTGTCCGCCCCTGTTTGAACGCCGCTAACGCCTCGTGAATCATCTTTTCACTGTTAATGTCAATCTGACTCGTTGCTTCGTCCAGCAGGAAAATCGGCGGATTCCGAAGAATCGCCCTTGCTAACGCAATCCGCTGCCGCTGTCCGCCGGAAAGTTGACCGCCTGCCGGTCCGACAAGCGTTGCGTAACCGTCCGTTAATTCTTCCATGATAAACTGATGCGCAAACGCCTGTTTTGCTGCCGCGATACATTCTATTTCGTTTGCCGACGGTTTGCCGTACCGAATGTTGTTCAGCACCGTGTCGTTGAACAATACCGGCTCCTGCGTGACCAGCCCGATTTGCTGCCGCAGTGCCGACAACGAAACCGTGTTAAGCGGTACATTGTCCAGCAGCACTTGTCCTGCCGCCGGGTCGTAAAACCGGGGAATTAAATTGAGCAGTGTACTTTTTCCGCAGCCGGACGCACCGAGAACGGCAATACATTCGCCGAACTTGATTTCTAGCGAAACGTTTTTCAGCACCGGACGTTCCGATTCGTAATGAAACGAAACATTGTCAAACCGCAGCGATTTTTTGTGAACGGGCAGCGGAACGGGATTGACGGGGTCTTTAATCGGCACGTCGCGGTCAATTTTTGCGTAAATCCGGTCGGCAGCGGCAGCGGCACTTTGAAACGCCGTGAAAATATCGGATAACTTTCGGGCAGGGTCGGCAGCACCGGCGAGCAGCGAAAAGAACAGGAACAGCGACGGCAGCGTGAGCGGTTCAGACGACATCGGCAAACCGAAAATTGCCGTTTGCTGTTCCATCACAAGATACGCCCCGGTAACGATTGCAGCGCAAATCATCAAAATTCCGAACAACTCTGTCAGCGGATTGGTAAGCGATTCGTACTTTGCAATTTTTACTGCCCGCTTGCAGTATGCTTCGCTGATTTTACGGAATTTTTCTTGTTCATAGTCCTCTTGTGTAAATGATTTGACAACCCGAATCGAACGGAATGTTTCTTCGAGTTGCCCGAACATATTGGACATTTCTTCCATACTTCGGCGGACGACCCGTTTGATGGACTTTGCGAGCCAGCGGATGGCAACCGCCGCCGCCGGTACAAACAGCAGCGTGATGAGCAGCAGTTGCCAACTGACGTAAGCGGCACCGGCGAGACAGACGAACATTTTCAGCGGTTCGCGGACAATTTTTCCGTACAGGACGTTCAATCCCGCTGTTAAAGAGTACATATCGTTTGTGAACCGGCTCATCGTGTCGGCAATTCCTTCCCGATTGAAATATGCCGTTTCGTAATGCAGAACTTTCTGAAAGAATTCATCACGGATTTCCATTGCCGCTATTTGGGCAATTTTTGCCGACAGCAAACTATGGAGAATGACGAACATACTTTTGACGACGGTACCGGCAAGAATGACTGCCATCAGAAAGACCACAGTTCCAAACATTGTGTTCGGCGTGTATTTATCTGCCAACCGTTTTGCCCATTGCAGCCAGAGGATTTTCTGATTGACGGAATCCGGCTGTTTCAACTCGAAGAGATGATTTTGTTCTTTTTCGATGTTTTTTTCGATGATTTCACTGACAGTGCTTCTGCCGTAGATACAGATTTCCGCCATCGGGTAGGCAACTGCTCCGATATTGCCGCCCCAGAGAATGCCGACCGCCAGCGCACAGAATACCGTGAACGCGATGAGAAGCGGGAACCGAAAGGTTCGTTGGACGGCGCGGTATAAATTGGACATCAGAAAAACGTTTAGCCGCCGCTGAAGCGGCGGTGTTGAATCGCCGGTAGAGTATCAAATTAGATCGGAAGAGC
>JAISJZ010000070.1 GCA_031261125.1 Planctomycetaceae bacterium
CATTGTGTTATTCAACGGTTCGTCCGTTGCGGTCGTCGAAGTGAAGTACCGGATTCATCCGAACGATTTAGAGCGTCTTATTAACCGCAAGGTTGAGCATTTCCGTATGCTGTTTCCGCGGTACGCGAAGCACAAGTTGTATTTGGGCATTGCGGGTATGTCGTTTGACGAGAACGTAACCGAGCAGGCGGCAGCGGCGGGTGTTGCGGTGCTGGAGCGGAAGGACAAGGAAGTGGAATCAACGGCGGCAAATCTGAAAGCGTATTAGATTATTTCCGTTTTATCGTTTCCATTGCATCGGACAAACGCTGTACGCTTTCCGAGTCCCGTTTTATCACCTCCTTAAAATACGAAGCGAGAACCTGACAAACCATCTCGTCAGAGTTTGCCTTTTCCGAAAGAACCGATAACGGAATATCAAAACGTCCTAAATCGCCCCAAAGGCGAAACGCAAACGAACGAATCAGCGGTGATGTATTTTTGCTCAATACTTCCAGTGCCGCTTCAATGCTGCCCGGATGCTGCTTGAAAGTCCGAAAGCAAACATCGGCAAACACCGCTGCCTCTTTCGGCAGCCCCGTCCGATGCTGCCAATCAGGAATGTTCTGAATGCTGCCCAAACCGGAAGCGTTCGGAATCAGTTGGATACTGCTGTTTCGGTCTGCCGCAACCGGTGTTTCCTGACCGGTCATCCGCCAAAAAACCGTTTTGCCCGGTTCGGGAATAAAGCCGAGAACCGGTACCGGCCGGTTCCGTTTGCCTACCGTATTTTCGGTATTATCCGGTTCTATCACTTCGGCAAACGTGTCGATAAATGCCGCACTTTTTTGTCCGTTCAATTCAAGAACGCCTTCAATTTTTTCCGTTTGAATCCGCAGCGAAACCGGCAACTTCGGCACCGTTCCGTTCTCCGCCGGTTGGTGCCGAATCACAATGCGTCCGTAATCAACGTAAATCCCCGGTACTCCGTTCTCGTCCGGCGGCAAAACACAAAGTTTGGAATCACCGTTCATTTCAAGAATCAAACCGCTGCCGCATTCCAATTCAGCACGGAACGGGGCAAATGTCAAAAGATACTGTTCCGGGGAGAGATTAAACGGCGGCGGTTTCAACTCCCATTGCGAACCGGAAGAACTTGCCGAAAACACGATGCCCGGTTCCGCTGAAAGCACCACCCGCCCGATACTCGTTTCCCGTGCAGCGGATTGTTCCTGTGAAACCGGGACACGTTCCGCCGCTAAAACGAACGTTTTCGGTTCCTGCGGTGCCGCTTCCGGCGCAATGACTCTGTTGGGTTTTGTCCCCCATTCTACAGCCCCGGCCGGTACCGGTACTGCCGCAACCGCCTTCGGCGGCTGTACTTCGAGGCGGCGTTCTGCGGTATCCGCCGCCTTGCTTCGGGACGGTAAAGAAGATACCGGCTGAAATGCGATAAACGATTTTGCGTCAAACGGTTCCGGTTCCGCTAACGGCGGCGGAATCTTTTCTGCCCGCGGTGTTTGTTCCGAAACCGTTTGTACTGCCGCCGTTTTCGCTAATGCCGGTTTCTCCGGTCCGCTCTGCGGTATTTCTACCGGCGCGAACTCTTCGGCACTGCCGCCTTCATTGTTGTTTTCAACCGCTGCCGTCAGGAACGGGTCGTTCAGTTCCTCCGGTTTCACCCGCATCGGTACCGGTACAATTTCCGGTCCCGTCTGTGCGGGTTCCGGTATTTTTGTTAACGAAACTGGGGCAATCACTGGTTCTTGTTCCCTCACCGGCGGGACAGCCGCCGGCATCGGCGGACGTTCCAAAATCACCCGCCGCGGTGCTTCTTCCGTTTTCTGCCCCGATAAATGCGGTAAAATCAACAGCCCCAGCACAAACCCCGCTGGAAACAGCAACAGAGCAATACCTCCCCAAAAGTTCAACGGACTTTTCCGCGGTCCGCCCTCCTCCGGTTTCCGCGGCAACGGTTCCGGTTCAGCCGGTTTCGGTTTAACGGGAACAATAACATCCGGGATTTCCTCATAAACGCGGGCAAAGATAACATCCGGCTTGGGGACAGCCGGTTTCTGTGAAACCGGCTCGCAGGATTCTTGTTTTATCGGTTCCGGTTTTATTGGGTCGAAGAACCGGAATTCCGGCTCTTCGGTCAGTACAGGTCGCTTCCGGTTTGCCTGATAACAGCGCAGGCGGCATTCCCTGCTCGTCCGCGCCGGTTCGCCGAGAACGTTCGACAAAACCTGATGAACGGACGCAACTTCTGCCAGAAATTTATCCGACGAAAGACAGAACCGCTCGAACCGTTCCTGCACTTCCGCCGGCATTTCTTCGTCAATATATTCCGCAACAACATTCGGGTCGAGTTCTTCCCGCTGCTGGTATCTGCCCGGTACGCCGAGGTTCGGTTGACGAATAACTCCCCGGATGCGGCGCAGCGTCAGCACCGACACATCGTCTTGCCGGATATGCTTTTCCAGTTGACGCTGCTGTTCGATGTCGAAGACCTTATCTTCAAACGCTAGTAATGTCCGTAACGAAAGCCGCATTGGTTCTCCGTTTGACAGCCGCTCCGGCGGCGTTATCCGGCACTATGCCAAAAAACGGAAAACAATGCAAGGGCAGTTTTTATAACCCGCTGTGCCGTTTCTACCGTTGAAAAATCCGCATCAGCACTTGGGCGACAATGTCTTTGTCAAACGGCTTCGGCAGAAAATCGTCCGCACCGAGTTTCAAGCCCTTTATCACGTTCTTCGCATCGCTCTCCGTCGAAACAAGAACAAACGGCGTACCGTCGTACCAACTTTCCTGCATCAGCCGAAAACAGAATTCAAAGCCGTCCATCTGCGGCATACTAATATCGGAAAACACGATAAGCGTGTCCGCAATGACACCCTTCAACTTTTCAAGGGCTGCTTTGCCGTTCACGGCTTCGTTCACCTCAAAGCCGAGTTCTTCGAGTATCATACGGAAAATCCGCCGCGTCGGTACAGAATCATCAACGATGAACGCTTTCGGATTCTTCGGCAGCAGGGCTTGAACCTTAACGGACGGCAATTCGGCGGTTTCAACGGCAGGTGCGGACATTTTCTCTTCTCTTTCAGCCCCGCTGCAAGCAGCGGGAAAACAACATAACCGCTTTATTCTAGCATATTTTTACGGACAAAAAATTATTTTTGCCTTTCACCTGTGTTGCGCTGCTTTGTGCATACTTGCCCCGCTGCGGAAGGTTTGATACAATAACCCCGTCTCTT
Organism: Planctomycetaceae bacterium; assembly: GCA_031261125.1. Lineage (GTDB taxonomy): Bacteria > Planctomycetota > Planctomycetia > Pirellulales > Thermoguttaceae > WRKP01. Next base: position 3,237 of record JAISJZ010000070.1, read on the forward strand.
ATTATCCATCCTGTTTTCACACGAAAGGAACGATTGATGAAACGTGTTTGTATTGCTCTGTTGAGCATTGCCGCTTTGACCTTGACCGCTGCCGCTGCATCGGCGCAGTTGACCGACGAACAGAAAAACGACGGCTGGATTTCCATCTTCGACGGAAAAACCCTGACCGGCTGGAAGTCCAACGAAAAGTACGAGGGCTTTGAAATCAAAGACGGCGCGATTGTCGGCAAAGGCAACCGCAATCACCTCTATTATATGGAGGAACTGCAAAATTTCGAGTTAAAACTCGATGTCAAAATCAGCAAAGGCGGCAACTCCGGCGTGTATGTCAAATCGCAATGGCAGGACGAAAATTGGCCCGTAACCGGTTTTGAATTACAGGTCAATTCGTCGCACTCCGACCCCGTGAAGACCGGTTCGCTGTACAACATCATCAAACTTTTCAAGGCACCGCACGGCGACGACGAATGGTTCACTTATCATCTCATCTGCAAGGGCAGAACGCTGGAAGTCCGCGTGGACGGTGAACTGCTGTACATTTACGACGACCCGGTGGAAAAAGCGGCTCCTGTTTCCGAAAAAATCACGGAACAGAACAAACGTATCAGCCAAAAGGGTTATATTGCCTTGCAGCAGCACGACCCGAAAAGTATCCCGCAGTTCAAGAACATCTACCTGAAGAAACTGTAAAGTAAGCAGTTAACGGATAATGGTTAGCGGATAGTCAATTATGGACAATTCATCGCCGGTTCAGCAGAAGGATAATCATCCGTTATCCGTTATCCGTTATCCGTTCCTTGCGGCTGCCGCGGTCTATCTGTGCTTGTTCTTTCAAACGCCGTTTGAACCGTACAACGCCCTCGGTGCCGATACACCGTCCCGGCTTTCGTTTTTCTCGTACCTGCTGCTGCCGGACGTGTACTTTTCCTCGTGGTTCGGCGCAAAGGGCGAATTCGGTTTGTCCGACCGGCTGCCCGTTCTGTTCTTTACGCTTCTTGCTTCGTTGAGCGCACTGGGATTCGGAAAATTCTTCTTTCGGCAATTCCATTTCAAAGAAAAATTGGAACCGCTGGAATACCGTGTTTTTTCGTTTGTGTTCGGCTTGGGATTTTTTTCAACTCTGATTTTTTTTCTGTTATTGCCCGGCAATTTCAAATGGGACGGGCAGATTTTCGTTTTTACGCTGTCCGGTGCTGCTCTGTTTTTTTACGAACTCCTACGGAACCGGAAAAAAGACGCGTCAGGCACAGCACCGCGTTTTCACTTTCCTCTGTTATTCATTATCCTTTGTTCCCTGTTCCTTCCGCTGCTTTTTCTTGCGGCAATGATTCCTTCGACGGACTACGACGTTCTTTCCTATCATCTCGCCGGTGCAAAAGAATTTGCCGGGCAAGGAAGCATAACGTTCCTGCCGCACAACGTTTATGCCAATATGCCGTTCGGGGCAGAAATGTTTTATGTTTGGGGAATGGCATTGACCGGCAGCGTCTTTACCGGCGCAATGGTCGGGAAAACACTCATTGCTTCGACAACCGTTATTACCGCACTCGGTTTGTACTGTTTCGGCAAACGGTTCTTCAGCGAAACGGCGGGAAACGCTGCAATGCTCTTGTACATCACAACGCCGTGGGTGTTCTATACGTCAACCGTCGGACTGATTGACAGCGTTGTCGGTATGTACGTTTTTTTCGCCATTTATGCCGTTCTCATTTCAACGAATAAGTCGGGCATTTTTCTTGCAGGTTTCTTTGCGGGCTGCGCCGCGGCGTGTAAATATCCGGCGGTGATTTACGCTGTTTTTCCGTTGTTCGTTTTTATTATTGTCAATAACGCCGGACAAGTCCGGCGGCTAAATAAGACCTTGTTCGTTTTTCTGCTTGCCGTTTTCCTTGCCTGCGCCGGGTGGTACATCAAAAATTGGTACTTCACCGGCAATCCGGTCGAGCCGCTGTGCTGGAACCTCTTCGGCGATTCAACCGGAACGTGGAACGCCGCCGTCAACGCCCGATGGTCTGCCGCCCATTCGCCGCACGGATTCGGTATCGGACAATTTCTGTCAGATATGTACCGCATCTTTCTGGCAAGCGCGTGGAACGCCCCGCTGGCGGTGCCGTTTGCGGCGGTTGCCGTTGCCGCGTTAAAAGAGCGGGCTGCTGCGCCGCGGCGAGCAGGGGGCTTACGCCCTCTGCTCGTGTGGTTATTATTTTTCAGTGCCGTTTGGTGGTTCTGTACTCACCGGTTAGAACGGTTCTTTGTCCCGTCCTTGCCGGTGCTGACCGTCCTTGCCGGTATCGGGGCGGCAAACGTTGCCGAACGTTTCGGAAAAAAAACGTTGTCCCTCTTGTTAACCGTCAGCACCGTCTATTGTTTCATCGTTTGCGGTTCGCCGGCACCGGGGAAGGTCAACCGCTTCCTCGCCCCGCTGAATTCCATCCGCACCGACCCGAACGTTTCAACACCGTGGGCGGTGTATTTCAACGGACATAAACCCGCCGGAAAAATCCTGCTCATCGGCGAAGCAAAAGCGTTTCTGTACGAAGTGCCGGTGCGGTACAGTGTTTGCTGGAACGAAACACCGCTGAAAAAAATCGTTGACAGCGGCAGTCCCCAAGAAGAATTCAAGAAACAAAACATCGAATATGTTCTCGTGGACTGGGGCGAAATCAACCGGTTCCGCAGCAAGGGCAATTACGGCTTTTCGGAATTCGTCCAACAAACGGTGTTTGACAAACTCGTTGCGGACGGTGTGTTGGAAGTGTTTCCGCCGCCGGATAAAGAAACCGCCGAAACGTCAACCGTTGTCTATCGGGTTTCCTCCCGCCCCTTTACCAAACCGGATTCTATGCTAAAATCACAGCAGTCGTCCCATTTCTTAAAGAAGGAACCGCATAATGTCCAAGCCGCAGCACACAAAGAAAAAAGCCAATCACGGTAAGCGTCCCGCGAACTCCAAACTCCGCAAATCGAAACGGCATCAGGTCAAAACCTAGTATGCAGACGCTTGGTCTCATCGGCGGAATCGCAAGCGGAAAAAGTACCGTTGCCCGGATGTTTCAGCAACTCGGTGTTGTGCGGATTGATGCCGACCAACTCGCTCATCTTGCTCTGGAACTGCCGGAAATCAAAGCAGCCGTCCGGGAACGGTGGGGCGGCGCGGTCTTCGATGCCGATGGAAATCCCGACCGCCGAAAAATCGCCGCCGCCGTATTTGAGCCGTCCGAAAAAAGCCGGCAGGAACTCGTTTTTTTGCAAAAGTTGATTCATCCGGTTGTCGGTGCCGGTGTTGCCGCCCGGTTGAAAAAAGCGGAAACCGAAAAGGTGCCGCTCGTCCTGCTTGACGCTCCGCTGTTATTGGAAGCCGGCTGGGAAGGTCTCGTTGATAAAATCGTGTTCGTTGATGCCCCGCTGCCGGTACGGCTGTCCCGCGCTGCCGCCCGCGGCTGGTCGGAACAAGAATTCATTGCCCGCGAGAGAAATCAACTGCCGGTTGAAAAAAAACGAATTCACGCCGACGTTGTCATCGGCAATTCCGGTACAGAAGACGAAACGCTGGAACAAGTCCGTCATTTTTTCAAGGGAGTCAACCGATGAAAGCCGCGGCGTTCGATATGGACGGGCTGATATTCGACACCGAAAACGTTTATTGGAAAGCCGCCGATGCTTTGCTGCGCCGCCGCGGACAGCATTATACCCAAGAACTTTGCGGTGAAATAATGGGCAGACCGCCGGAATACTGCTTCAAACGGTTCAAGAGCGAATTCGGTTTCCCGGAACCGTGGCAGGAATTGCAGCGGGAGTCCGAAGACCTGTTTCTGGAATTTCTCGATGACGGCTATTCGGTAATGCCCGGTCTGTTTGAACTGCTGGATTTTCTGGAAGAGCGGAACATTCCGAAGGGAATCTGTACGAGCAGCGCGAAACGGGTCGTGTCGGAAGTTCTTTACCGAAAAGGGCTTGCGGAGCGGTTCCAATTTGTTTTAACGGCACAGGACATCATCCGCGGCAAGCCCGACCCGGAAATTTATCTGAAAGCGGCGGAGTATTTCGGCATCAAACCGGAGGAAATGCTCGTTTTGGAAGACAGTGTTGCCGGTTCCGAAGCGGCTCAAAACGCCGGTGCGTTCGGCATAGTTGTTCTTGCCGACCACAACAAGCACAGTTCTTTTCCTGCCGCCCGGCTGGTCGTCGATTCACTGAACGCAAAAGAAATTTTTCGGCAATTTTTCTAAACAGCAAAACGAGGCGGTCGTCAGTGCGAATTATCCGAAATTCATAGGAGTAAAAAAGATGACGATGTATGAAAAGATGATTGCCGCAGAACGGTGCTAATCCGCAGTGTATCAAAACGATACACTGTCGAATACGGCGTTGCAAAATAACACACTTTTGCAAAATGATACATCAAAATAATACAGCAAGAGACATTTGCGTTGAGGGCAAGAGCCGTTGCGTCAGCAAGCGGACGGGAAAAACAAGGGGAAAACGCAAAATTTTCATTTTTGAAACTTTGGCACGGTTTTTGATACAATAAGCGGGCAGGAGAAACTGTTTCTCCGGTAAGTATTCACATCAAACCCCCCAAAACGACTATGCGAGTCAGAGTTCTTCCTTTTGTTTGCGCCGCTGCGTTAGTGTGCGCTGTACTAGCGTGCGCTGGTTATGTCAATGCGGAT